>NZ_JBFUJC010000309.1:0-3749 GCF_056401595.1 Paenisporosarcina sp. P4_E4_2
CTATATCCCCAATATATCTTTCCTAATCTATTATTTTTTTATTAAATTGTAATATTAATGACTTTTTTTCCATAAATTATATCTTATTATCATTATTACTATTATACTAAAATAAAAACACATAATTAGGAGTTTGGACATCATTAAATTAAATATCAGTCACTTCACTATCGTTTTGCTAGTATTTATTATACTGTTTTGTAATCCTTTTGAATCAAAAGCACAAGAATCACTTTCACAGGGTATCAAACCGTTATTCAATATCGGTGGATATGTACATATGGGCAATGAAAAAATGGGTTTTGCGACGTTTATGAAAGGACAAACATACTACATAGAGTCAGAGGATGAAAAATTTTATCACGTTTCATTTGGTAATGGATTTGTTAATGTAGATAAAAATCATGCTGAAAAAGTAGAGTTCCCAAATAAACAAGTTTTAGAAAAAGGTACATCTTCTGTCATCGCAAAGAATAGACTTGTGGTTTTTTCACAACCTAAAAGCTCACCTTCACTGGGATATGTGAATTCTAATGTTCGCATACCTATCATTAAAGAGGACAAAGAGTTTTATGAAATTAATTTCGGTGGTTCAAAAGGATATATCAAAAAGTTGCAAACACGCACAGATAATGGCATTCCTGTGTTGATGTATCATCACATGATGCATGACAAAGCTCAATCTAATCAAGCTTTTAATAATATGACGATTGAATACAAGCAATTTGAGGATCAAATGCGCTACTTGAAAGAGAATAAGTGGAAAACAATATCCATGCAGCAACTTGATGATTGGCTGACTTATCAAACGAACCTTCCTGAAAAAGTCGTTGCCATTACGTTTGATGATGGAATAACCTCAACTGTGGACTTAGCGTATCCTCTGTTAAAAGATTTGGACTTTCATGCTACGTCATTCGTTATTACAGGAAAAATTCGGCAATCTTCAGATTACTGGATCGCTAGTGATTTGCAATATGTAGGGTTAAAAGAAATTAGAGAAACTTCCGATGTATATGACTACCAACATCATTCCAATGACATGCACCTATACAAACCTGGTGCTAGATCGGGCATGTACACAACGGAATCTTATGACGCAATCTTAAAAGATATTCAAAAGGGCACTGCCCAATTGGGAAAAGCATTTTCAAATGACCTTCTCAGAACAAAATATCTTGCCTACCCATTTGGTCATTACAATCAAACGACCATACAAGCTGCTTATGATGCAGGCATACGAATGGCGTTTACGACCGTGACGGGAAATGTAAAATTAAATGACTCTCCATACGAATTGAAAAGACAAGGCATAGCTCCCTATCATTCGATGAAAGACTTCATTCAAAAACTAGAAGGCACCTATTAAAATTTTATGATAAACACAAAAAAGGCAGCCGGTAATTCGGCTGCCTTTGCAATTTATATTATTCAAATCAATCCCAGGAAACGCGGTCTGCTCCTTCCAAGCGATGTCCATATTTACGTTTTTTCCGTCGCTCATCATTCTCAAACTTCGCTGCAATAAGACCATAAGCGACTCCAAATAATGCGCCACCCAGTACTTCAATCGGTTGATGGCCAAGTAGTTCTTTAAGCTCACCTTCACGCTCGGTGTACTGGAAACTTGGATAATCACCAGAAAATGCGACCAATTCATCTTCTAAATCATTTACCAGTTGTGCAATCTCACCCGTATGACGACGAATTCCTTGCGCATCATACATAACGATAAAGCCAAAAACGACGGCAAGAGCTGTTTCAGTATGGCGAGTTCCTTTATTCGCTGCAACGTAAGAAGCAAGTGCCGCTACTCCAGCTGAATGTGAACTCGGCATGCCACCCGTCTGAAACAATGGTCGCCAATCCCATACACCTGTATTTTTCTTATGTGTAATAACCTTTAACCCTTGCGCAACGCCAATGGCAGATAGTGCCGTAACGATTCCACGATTCATTTTTTTCATTCTCATCACCCTCAGCTCTTTTATTGTTGAAAATGCTTTTAAATATTTTCTTCTTCCTTTTATTACCCCACTTGCTCATTTTTATTCTAATATTTTTTGGAAAGAAAAAATCCAGCAAAAAAATCTGCTGGATTTCTACTAACTCTATATTAGTTTTAACACCTTACTTTCATTCAACTGCAAAGTAGATTTTTTTTCAACACATATAGAAGTCCTTTTCAAATATGTTATCTAGATAATAAAGAGATGACCCACGTGAATGAACCGTCCATTTCCTGTGCAACTCCTACGCCYATTTCTTTGCGACTTGCGTCATACAAAGAAGGTTCATTGATTGCCTGAGACAATATTTGTTGTAATGCAGATTCCACTGAGCCATTTGCATAACGCTCACTATAATCTCCGTTTAGTTTCTCTCCATATTTATCTTCATAAAATTTATATATGTCCATGACTCTCTCATCAGATGGATATTTAGCCATCGCTCTAATTTTCAAACCAGCCATATCCTGTAAACGCTCATTTAAAACGATTGGTTCATACCCCTTTTTTATACGGGCATTGTTAATCAACGCAATCATTTCAGTTTCCATTGCATTCAATTGTTGTTCTGTCAGCCATGTCGGTTTCACCCGCTGCAGAGTGTCCGGGTCGTAATGAACATATTCCATATACATTGGGTWAAATTCTTTGTTTACTGTTCGTCCAAGGAATCCTGCAAACTCTTGTCGGGTAATTTTTGCATAGGGCTTAAAGTACAAATTTTCATAGCCAAATGATATTCCGCCATTGAATAACGCATCGATTTCCTTCTTCCCAGTTGTAGTTGAAGAAACATCTTTAAAAGGAATGTCCCTACGATCTAGCGGAATATCATACGCACGTGCCAATATGATGGCCATTTCCGCACGAGTCAAGGAACCACTCGGATCAAAATAGCGTGTACCATCCTTGGCCACTTTCCCTTGAATCACACCTTGTTCAACAGCTGCAGCTACTTCTGTATAAAAACCGTCACCTTTTTTAAAATCCGTAAAGCCTGGATCCTTAGCACCATCCCATCGTATGYCAAGTTCTCGGATAATCATTACTGTAGCTTCTGCTCTTGTGACAGTTGCATTGACTCCAAACGTTCCATTGCTATAGCCTTTGGCAACATTACGCTCAGCCAAATAATTAATTTCATGCTCAAAACGTGGTCCGACGTCCGAAAACTTTCCAGATGCCCCTGCAGATAGTGGCAAGACAAGCGACAAAGACAATGCCGATAAAGCGATTTTCCATTTCCACTTTTTCAACGTTATAACCTCCATTATTCGTTTATGTTGGAAGAGAAATCACCGAGAATGTCATTAAAATCCCCTAATTCCTAAACCTTCCATCAGAAGTATATAGGAAATTTCACTATAAATGGCAGGGATCATCCAAAACCATCCCTTATACCTAGACATTTCTTTGATTCCCCCATTTAATTAGGATTGCACGCTTCGCTTTCCAATCTTTACTGTTGGCGTAATGTTTCACTTAATCATCCTACTTCTAAGTTGACAGAACGGATCTCCAGTTTGCACAATACCTTATCATCAAAAATGAGAGAAACGACATGGTCGCTTCTCTCATCCTCACTTCTTATAAATAAACCCTAAACGCTTCATACCCGAAATACACCGAAAGAACCGACAGTGCAGCGAGCACGAGTGATTCCACTGTGCCACCTGTTTTAGTCGTCAATGGAAATCGTACACGTATTTTGAATGGAAATAGCAACTTAATGCCATTACG
>NZ_JBFUJC010000310.1:0-3732 GCF_056401595.1 Paenisporosarcina sp. P4_E4_2
CAATTCTATAGTGATATAGCACTGTCAAAAAGCCATTATGGTTTTAAAGCAACTATTACGGCTTATGCAGATACTATAGATACTGCTGAAACGGTTGCTAATGTTTATTTCGGAAGAATGAGAGATGTTTTATCTCTATCAAATGATATACCTATCCAATTACATAAATATGAAGGTAGTTTGAATAGGACAAGGAATTTTACAAGTAGAAGGATATTAACAAAATCCAATATCATCACCGCCTTTAAAATGGCTAGAGAATTTGAGTCTAATCAGCCAAAACTTTTAAGAGCGATTGGGTGGCACTCTAAGGGCAAGGTATCGCATAATGCAATCGACCAATTTTTCGCTTTCTGGAATGTGATAGAGATACTCGGAAAGGAATTTCATACTGTAACACCTCGAACAGAGGATGGAGTGAAAAATCAAATTTATCAGTGCTTTATAGATTATTTTGGAGAGATAATAGATTGGGATTTACCAGATGGTTGGATAGATTCCATGTATGAAAAGAGGAATAGGATTTTCCATGGTGCTGAAGATAACACTCTCGAGGCCATTAAGGAAACGTCGAATATGATTCCCCTATTAGAAAAAACATCAAAAATGTTAATAGATGAAATAATTGATAAAAAATATGATAGGTCTGAATTTCAATACTTTGAGTTCTAATTTTTAGCAGTTCCAAGAGATTAATATAGTATGTTAACAATAGGCATACAATAGACACCGGTGCTCTCCATTGCAACGTGAGTACAGGCATGCTCCTTAATCCAATCAATTAACTGTAATAAAAATACAGTTTTAGCTGGTCATATTAAGTGTCATGGCCATATTACTCGTCATCAGTTTGATTTATTGGATTACTTCTAACAATCCGGGTTCCTTTCCACTAAGCAAGAATTGATTAAGGAAATCAATCACATTTTCCCGCAAGCAAATGTAAAAGAGATTCAGGACACCATCGAGCTTGATGAAAAATATGTATTTGTTCCGTTTATATCGGAAGAGAACAAATATGGAGTCAGTCAATGGGTATGGCAAAAAAGAGAATGGAAACTTGCGAGAGTCAATACAGGAGGTGAACCACATTCATGGCGTATTGAGGATGGAGATTTTTCCACTAGCCACTTGGTGTGGAACATTGCTCCTGAAACATCCATTGAAAAGCTAGAGTTCTATCTGATAAAAGATTGGTCATTCCACATTTCGGAAGGTATCGATTACTATGATCCAGGTGTTCAGCTTGAGGAATTAGTTGAACTCTCGGACACATCAWTCGGTGCCATGCCATTGCCGGATAGTTGGTCATCCATTTTGGCTGGATGGCCTATGATCGTTCAGGCAAAGTGCTTCCTACTGTTAATGCGTTGAATGGAAGTGGCTTTACTGGTGGCGATGAACACATTGAGCATATCAGGTTCCTGGATGAGTTAGAGATTGAGACAGTCGAGTAGCAATTGGAGTAATTATTAAATTTCCGAGAACCCAAAATATGAGCCTATTCAGATGGAGAAAGAAGATGTGTTGATTAATGGGAAGGTTATTGGGGTTATAAAAAGTCAGTAAGTTGATTCAAAAAGAATGAAAAACGGCGAATCCTGTAACCCTACCGTGTTTGTTTTTGATATAGGGTAGTAAGAATGTGAGTATTTAAAAAGCTCCACATATGTGGAGCTTACTTAGATTTTATTAAGAATCCAATCTTGGATTTCATCTATTAAATCTAGTCCAACTTTTAAAGTTCCGAGGACTGTGCCTTTTCCGATGATTTTTAACTCTGGTGCAATCTTAATTCCTTCAATACTATAGCTAACTGTATCAATATGGTGAAGCGGAATTCTTACTGTATTAATCAATCCAGCACTCTTTAAATATCCATTTTCAATAGATATTTTGTTTTGTTTCCATGAATATTCATTATCAGTTTTTGTTAATGCACTTCCGAACAATCCCATCATTTTGCCTCTTTTCAAATTTAACTTACATGTAAATTTTACAAAGACAATTAATGAATTGAAAGCAAATTATCTATGGTAAATTATGGGCGCGTAATTATTTGTTACAATTTTAAAAAATGGTGGCACTTTTTCCTCAAAAATGTACAGGTACCAATAAGAGAAAAGGTGCCAGCCACTGTAATTCATTTAATCCATTCACGATGATCTTAAATATCAAGTACCACAAAAAGTCCGATAAGAACTTGCTGAATCCCCAGGCACCATACAATAATCAGCCTTTTCACTCGTATGTTCAAAAGGACTCGAAAGAACTTCAAGCAACTTCTCCATCACGCCATAATCCCCACGTTCAACTGCAGCTTCCAGTGCTTCTTCTACCCGATGGTTACGAGCAATAATTGCAGGATTAGAATTCCTCATCAACTGTTGAGAGGAATCTTTTGATTCTTCTTGTCTACTTAATCTCGCCTGCAAACGCTCATTCCACTCTACAAATTCTTCACTGTTGAACAGGTCCGTATCTTCTAGTGTATCTAAAGTGAGTGCACGGAACGTATTCGTATAATCCGCATGATGCTTCTGCATGATATTTAAGAAATCTTCAATCAAGGTTTCATCCTCTTTTTCTTCATTAAAAATTCCTAGTTTTGCTCTCATTCCTGCATACCAGTTTTCGTGATACAACTTGTTGAATTCTGCAATCGCGTCTTGGGCTATTTTGATTGCTTGCTCCTGATCGTCATGGAACAACGGCAATAATGTTTCTGCAAGGCGCGCTAGATTCCAGCCTGCCATGTATGGCTGATTGCCGTATGCATAACGACCTTGCTGGTCAATGGAACTGAATACCGTTGCTGGATCGTATTCATCCATAAATGCACAAGGACCATAGTCGATGGTTTCTCCGCTGATGGTCATGTTGTCAGTGTTCATTACCCCGTGAATAAAACCAACGAGTTGCCATTTGGCAATTAAGTCAGCCTGACGTTTGATGACTTCTTGGAGTAACGAAAGATATCGATTTTCATTACCTGCAACATATGGATAATGACGCTCTATTGTATAGTCAGCTAGCGTCCGGACGTCTTCAATTCCCCCGAAATTTGCAGCGTATTGAAAAGTACCGACACGTAGATGACTGGCAGCGATACGGGTTAGAATGGCACCAGGCAGTTCGGTTTCGCGGATGATTGACTCACCGGTTGTCACTACTGCGAGGCTGCGGGTGGTAGGAATTCCAAGTGCATGCATGGCTTCGCTGATGATGTATTCGCGCAACATAGGGCCAAGTGCCGCTCGACCATCACCCCGGCGGGAATAAGGTGTTGGACCCGAACCCTTGAGTTGAATATCAAACCGTTCACCTGATGGCGTGATTTGTTCGCCAATCAGCAGTGCACGGCCATCTCCTAACATGTTAAAATTCCCGAATTGATGCCCAGCATAAGCTTGAGCCAGTGGTAATGATCCTTCAGGAATGCTATTGCCTGCAAGCTCCGCTACGCCGTCTTTACTTTTTAACTCATCAATATTCAATCCAAGTGATTCTGCCAAGGAATCATTAAAGATTATTAACTCCGGTGAGTGCACAGCATTTGGGGTGATCTTGGTAAAAAATGAATTAGGGAGTCGGGCATAACTGTTGTCTAAGTTCCATCCGTTTTCAATTGCAGCTTTTTCTTTAGTCATTGTATCGCCTCCATATTTCTTGTGATTAAATAATCATTTAGGTATTTCTATGATATTGAGTACTATGCTTTATTCACTGAAC
>NZ_JBFUJC010000311.1:0-3705 GCF_056401595.1 Paenisporosarcina sp. P4_E4_2
TTCTTTCTAAGCCCGTTTGGTGATTCATGGCGAGTTGGTACGATTAACTTACAATTTGAAAGGAGAGACAAACACATGAAAAAATTTGGATTAATCGTAGTTGGGGTAATCGCAGGTATTGTGGCGCTTGTCAATTTAGGACCACTTTTAGGTCTTGCATTATCCGCGTTGCTTGTATTCGCAGGGATGCATTTTTATTTAAAAGGAGGATCTAAGCTGGCTAAAATTTCATGGATAGCGGTCGGAATTATTGGGCTACTGACAGCCGTTGCGAATGTGCYCGGTTTCTTCGGAATTCTGGCGATTGCTGGATTATGGTATGTCATTCGTGAATGGAAACAACAACCGATTACCTTCTCAGCGCCAATGACTGCAACATCTTCAGACCCTTTTATCAACTTTGAAAAACAATGGAACGAACTAAACAAATAGGAGGAAAAACACATGACAACATTATGGAAACGATTCAAGTATGCATTCGAAGCAGATCTGCACAACGTATTTGACAAAAAGGAACAGAAAAATCCCATCGCCATGTTAAATCAATATATTCGTGAAGCAGAAAAACAAACAGAACAAACGGGTCGATGGATTGAACGCCAAGCGCAATTAAAAGCAGAACTTGAAAAAGAACTACAAGAGACTACAGAAATGCTGGCAAAACGCTCTTCCCAATTAGAGCTTGCCCAACAAACAAATGAAGGTGAATTAATTGATTTTGCAAAAGCAGAAGTTACAGCCTATACGAACCGAAAAGACGTATTACAAGCAAGTATTTCTCGGACAATTGAGGAATTATTTGGGCTTGAGCAAAAGTTTGAAGAAATGAAACACAAACTGAAAGATATGAAAGTTCGCCAGTTACAGTTAATGGGTAAAGAAAATGTCACTCGTGCCCATCAYCAAATGGACCGCGTCCTTCAACCTGAAGCTGCAAAGAACGGTGAAAAAAGGTTATTGGCCTTTGATGAAATGGAACAGTACATCGAACGACTGGGTCAACGCATTGAAAAACAGCATGATGTATCATCCATGGAACGCAGATTGGAAATGCTAGAAAAAAAAGAACAACCTCAATCTGAAATTGTGTAAAATAAAGTAAAGAATTGGAGAAGGCGCCTGTCCTTCTCCTTTTAATGCATATAATACCTCCTTCGATTTACTTGTGGGAGAGGCTAAGCTGTTACGAAAAAGGAGGAATAGCTTTGCAACGTTTTTCAACTGAACGCATTACATTTTGGCTATTGGCTGCCTTGCTTCTTATATTTATCGAGGCGATGTTCTTCCACAATGGAAGTGTGTTATTCGTTCTTTTTGGTATCGGGTTAATTTATATTAGTTTACGCAGAAGAAGCCGCTTATTTTTCTGGGGTGGTATCGCTTTTTTGGGAATCGCCTTGCTTTCCATGTGGAGTTTACGCTTATTAATTGCCGCAACCATGGTGTATATTTTAGTGCGACTTTGGAAGGGTGATGAAACTCAACAAGTCATTGAGCCATTCCTCAGTGATCTAGAAACATCGAACGCAATCATTCAGAACAAACTCTTTTCAGTTCAATCTACACCTTTCCAGGCATATGAATGGCAGGATGTTCACATTCAAGGTATTTACGGGAACATCACAATTGATACGACCCAAACTGTGTTACCAAAAGGTACTTCACTAGTTTCCGTTCGACAAGGTATTGGAAAAATCAGTGTGGCCGTTCCTTATGAAATCCCTGTGCGAATCCATTACACAACACTACTCGGAGACGCTCGACTTTTTGGTTCCAGTAAAAGACGTTTATGGAATCAATCGATTGTCCTTCAAGATGGCTATGCAGAAGCTCAAGGTAACGCAACGTCTGAATTGGTCATCGCTGTATCGACTTGGCTTGGAGATGTAGAGGTGACTCGCAAATGAGTGGATTCATCGGACGCACTTTACTCTTATTTTTAATTCTTATCGCATTCGTTGTGGGGTTATTAACGTATATTTTAGGATGGCCTTCATACGGAACATGGTTTCCTTTGTGGTCAGTAGAAGAAGGGGATTTACCTATTTCCATATGGATGGCAATTTTACTGTTCAGCATCAGCATAGGCACCACTTTCTCCAGCACGCAGGTGGCAAGAAAAAGAGAACGAGCGATCGACAACTATTTACAGGTCGTCACGAATACTGATCAACAAAATGATGGATTGGCTGCTCCAAAAGTTTCCCCCAAGTTAACTAAGACTTTGAGTGATGTGACAACGCTGATTGCTACGCAAAAAAGAAGTTTGCAACGAATGTCAGACRAACGGGCAGAAGGCGAAGACAAGCGAATTCAGGAACGCATCATTCAGGAACGCCAGCGGTTAGCACGGGAACTTCACGATTCTGTTTCCCAACAATTATTCGCTGCATCCATGCTATTATCGTCAATTACGGAACAGCAGGAAAACGACGTTCCCAAACCACTGGCACAAGCTGAAAAAATGGTCCAGCAAGCACAGCTTGAAATGCGTGCCCTTTTGCTCCATTTGCGTCCTGCAGCGCTTCATAATAAATCATTGGCTCATGGTCTGGAAGAATTACTGTTTGAATTGCAACAAAAGGTGCACCTCACCATCCGCTTCCGACTTGAGGATATCTCCCTTTCCAAAGGTGCGGAAGACCACTTATTCCGCATTGCACAAGAAACGCTATCCAATACCTTGCGCCATGCAAACGCCACTGAAGTCGGCATTCTCTTTGTGGAGAGAGATGGCCTTGCTATATTCCGTGTACAGGATAACGGAATTGGATTTATGAATGATGAAGGCAAAACAGGTTCATACGGGTTGCATCATATTCAAGAACGGGCAGTTGAAATGGGTGGAACAAGCAAGGTTGTTTCAATCCCATCACAAGGAACGATAGTGGAAGTAAAAGTCCCAGTTGAGAAAGGATTGGAAACAGATGATACGAATCGTACTCGTGGATGATCATGAAATGGTCCGAATAGGCGTGTCCGCATACTTACAGGCACAATCGGATATGGACGTAATCGGCGAAGCTGTCAATGGTAAGGAAGCTGTTGATCTGGTACTGTCCCTGCGTCCGGATATCGTGCTGATGGATATGGTCATGCCCATCATGAATGGCGCAGAAGCCACGAAAGAAATAATTGCCCAATGGCCACAAGCGAAAATCATGATTGTCACGAGTTTCCTTGATGATGATAAAGTGTACCCAGCTCTTGAAGCAGGTGCTGTCAGTTATGTAATGAAGACATCCAAAGCAAAACAAATCGCCGATGCCATTCGCGATACATTGTCTGGTCAGGCGGTTTTAGAGCCTGAAGTCACAAACAAAATGATGAAACGAATGCGTCAAGGGCAAAGTCGTCCGCTACACGATGAGTTGACTGATCGCGAACACGAAATCCTGTTATTAATGGCTAAAGGCCGCAGCAATCAAGACATTGCAGATGAATTGTTTATAGCCTTGAAAACCGTTAAAACACATGTCAGCAATATTCTTTCCAAGCTCGAGGTGCAAGATCGCACCCAAGCAGTCGTCTATGCGTTTCAGCAAGATCTAGTTCCAAAAAATTAAAACAACCTTCCAGTTGGAAGGTTGTTTTTTATTTGCGAGAGATGTTTTCACGATTTCGCGGGCTGATATCTGGCCACATTTTTTTGGTGATATCTCCATTTCGCGAGTCGTTATCGAGATTTCACGATGGTTTATCTAC
>NZ_JBFUJC010000312.1:0-3699 GCF_056401595.1 Paenisporosarcina sp. P4_E4_2
AAATGGTTAGTTGCCCCAATAATGGCAGAAGTTGCCCCAATAACTCTTAAAGTTGCCCCTATAAAGCAAAAAGTTGCCCCTATCCACACAAATCTCTCTCCAAATTTCTCCATTTATATCCATTAAATTCTTTCCTCTCCAGAAGAAACTTTGATACAATGACATCAACAATGAATCACCATTCATAAAATACATAAATCAAAGGAGCTATCTACTATGCGTGCATCTTACATCCAAGACCCAGAGCAATGGGCAAGTGGGTTTCATTTTTCAGTACCGGTTCAAGTTCGATTCAGTGAAACGGATATGTATGGACATCTGAACAATACATATAACTTTTCTTATTTCGAGTTTGCGCGAATTGAATATCTTAAACAAATCGGCTTGATGAATGATTGGTTGGATCCAAAAGGTAAGACGATTCCGGTTGTTGCCGATTTACAATGCGATTATGTAAAACAAGTATTCTTTGATGAAAAGCTTCAGATTCATGTGAAAGCTGATTCGGTGGGTACTTCATCAGTGGATATTCATTACCATGCCACGAATGAAAAAGGGGATACTGTTTTCACAGGTAGGGGAACTGTTGTTCAAATAAGCAAGGCAACTGGTAAGGGATTGCCTTGGACAGAAGAAGAAAAATCGTTATTCCTACCCAATTAGCCGTCACCGCCTTTTATCTTCTGACATACGTTACTAGGAAGAGTGGATAGGAGGGGCGTATTTTGTCAGAACGAGCACATCATCGTTCATTATTAACAGGACGAGAAAGAGAAATTTTTCAATTGTTAGTGCGTGATTATTCAACGAAAGATATTTCCATTCAACTCAACATCAGTGAGAAAACCGTGAGAAATCACATCTCGAATACCATCCAAAAGTTGGGCGTATCAGGCAGATCACAAGCGATACTCGAACTTTTACGACTTGGCGAATTAGCACTAGACTGAGTATGTCTTGCCAATTTCCGCAAAAGACGTCACAATGAATACACAAGTAATCGTATTCAGGGAGTGGATTTAGCACATGACAGAGCAAATTTCGAGCAATGAACATAACCATAACCAGGAGCAAGTAGCTTTTCTGGAAAAAGAACTTCGTTATATATCAGGTATTATCAAACAAAAAGGTCGCCAAATTTTAAGTAACTATACAGTGACGCCACCTCAATTTGTTGCGTTGCAATGGTTGTTTGAACATGGTGACATGACCATTGGTGATCTTTCGACCAAAATGTATTTGGCATTCAGTACGACAACGGATTTAGTCGACCGGATGGAAAAGAACCAACTTGTCATGCGTGTTCGTGATGAGCAAGATCGACGTGTCGTTCGCATTCATTTATTAAAAGAAGGCGAGCGCGTGATTGAAGAAGTTATTCAAAAACGTCAAGATTATTTGCAAGATATTTTGTCTGATTTTGATGCTGTAGAAGTGCAACAGTTGTCGAGCCTTCTCCAAAGACTTCATGTAGAAATGAAAGAGGATTGAGGCGAATCTCGTGAATACACCAATCGGCGTGATCGATTCAGGTGTTGGCGGCTTAACGGTTGTCAAAGAACTTATGCGACGATTGCCCAATGAGCAATTTCTCTACATTGGAGATACAGCGAGATGTCCATATGGACCGCGTTCAGCAACTGAAGTGCGGAAATTCACATGGCAAATGGCGGAAGCACTGAAAGCGCAATCCATAAAAATGCTCGTTGTCGCGTGTAATACAGCAACAGCGGTCGCACTTGAATCCTTACAAAAATATTGCCCGTTCCCAGTCGTGGGGGTTATTTTCCCAGGGGCGCGAGCAGCTATAAAAGCAACAAGACGTTCTGAAGTCTGTATATTGGGGACTGTAGGTACTATTCAAAGTGGTGCTTACGAGAAGGCTTTGAAGGCTTTATCATCTTCATGTCATACCGTTCCACTTGCTTGCCCGGCATTTGTTCCACTAGTTGAAAGTGGCGAATATGAAGGCGAATTTGCGAAGGAATTGGTTGAAAAGACACTCGAACCACTGCAAAAGGAATCATTTGATACGTTAATATTGGGATGTACTCATTACCCTTTATTACAGGATCTTATTGAAAAGGCGGTTGGTCCGCATGTGAAGGTTCTTTCATCAGCCGAAGAAACGGCCGATGAAGTGGATGCTATCCTCAACTATTACCAGAAGCAAAGAGAGCAACCGAGTAAGGTACCGCACATTTTCTATACAACTGGTTCCATACCAATGTTCAGGACCATTATTACGAAATGGCTTGAAATCGAAAACCCAACAATTCAACAAATATCATTTAAATAAAACCTGGAATTCCTTGAAAAAGGAATTTCCGGGTTTTGATTCGTTTAAAGCTTATGTGATACGATAAGTGCGCGAATGTATACGAGGAGGAAACAAACACATGAGACAAGATGGACGAAATTCAAAACAACTGAGACCTGTGACGATAGAGACCGATTACTTGGTACATCCAGAAGGTTCCGTATTGATAACGGTAGGACAGACGAAAGTAATCTGTACAGCAACCATTGAAGAACGCGTACCGCATTTTTTACGTGGGCAAGGCAAAGGATGGATTACGGCTGAATATTCAATGCTTCCAAGAGCGACAGGTTCACGAACACAACGTGAAGCGTCGAAAGGTAAGATTGGTGGCCGTACAATGGAAATACAACGTCTCATTGGACGAGCACTACGAGCAGTAGTCAATCTGGAAACATTAGGAGAGCGAACGCTGTGGATTGACTGTGATGTGATCCAGGCAGATGGCGGCACACGTACTGCTTCGATTACCGGTGCATTTGTTGCGATGACAATGGCTATTGCAAAGCTACAAGATGAAAAACAGCTCCCTGAATTTCCTGTAACAGATTTTCTTGCAGCGACGAGCGTAGGAATTGATGGTGAGCTCGGTGCAATTCTTGACCTAAACTACATTGAAGATTCCTCAGCAAATGTCGATATGAATATTATCCAGACCGGTTCTGGTCAATTTGTGGAACTTCAAGGTACTGGAGAAGAGGCTACATTCACAAGACAGCAATTAAATGAATTGCTTGATCTGGGTGACGAAGGCATTCAACAGTTGATTGCCATTCAGAAAGATGTGCTTGGGGAAATGGCTGACCGGATCTGCAAAAAGCTAGGTGATTTATCATGAAGCAAGTAATTATTGCAACGAAAAACAAAGGCAAGGCGAAAGACTTCGAAGCGATTTTCAATCCCTATGGTTTTGAAGTTTTGACTCTCCATGATGTAGCGAATGACATGGATATTGAAGAAACAGGCACAACGTTCGAAGAAAATGCCGTTCTTAAAGCTGAGGCGCTTGCTGAACGCTTACAAACATTCGTGATAGCTGATGACAGCGGTCTAGCAATTGACGCTTTAAATGGCGCGCCAGGTGTCTATTCTGCACGCTATGCCGGGGAAGAAAAAAGTGATGATGGAAACATGCAAAAAGTTCTGACTGAACTTGAAGGTGTGGAAGACGAAAAACGGACAGCTCGTTTTTGCTGTGCCATTGCGTTGGCAGGTCCTAATATGGAGACGAAGACTGCGTTCGGAACTTGTGAAGGCGTCATTGCACATGATAAAAAAGGCACAAACGGCTTTGGTTATGATCCGATTTTCTTTGTGCCGACACTTGGTAAAATGATGGCTGAGTTATTGCCTTCAGAAAAAGCGGCAATTTCCCACCG
>NZ_JBFUJC010000313.1:0-3680 GCF_056401595.1 Paenisporosarcina sp. P4_E4_2
CGGTTGTTGATATACYGCATGATGATATTAATCCGTTCAACTTTTTTCATCGTGACTCCTAAACAGTATCATTTTTTGACATGATTTAAGGCTATCATAAACCTATCAAGTGAAGAAGACAATTCATTTGATAAATATAAAAAAGAGGAAGGTTTTGAATATGGCAGATTATACCTTAGAAGAAAAAGACAGCTTTACCGTTTTAGGTTTTGGAACTGAGCTTAAGAGCGATTACACAGACTTTGCTGGCATAAACAAGGAAAAGTCAGACTTTTGGCAAGCCTTCAGCCAAGATGGAAGGCTTGACTCTTTAAAAGCCATAGCCACAAATGACTACATTTTTGCCGTGAACGAAGCAGTGAATAACAAGATGATGCATTATGCTGGCGTTATGACAGAGGCATCGGCACCAGAAGAAGCCAGAGTAATCCAATTTCCTAAAGGGGAATACCTAGTTGTTAATGGGGAAGGTAAGACGGCTGATGAATTGAATAATAAGCTTGCTGGCCTTGCCTTCGGTCAAGTCTTGCCAGAAGCAAAGAATTTTGCCTATGTTGGTGGGCCAAATGCAACGGTTGAGATGGGGCAGCGAAACGGCTTAGTTTTTGGTGAAATGTGGATTCCTGTTGTTAGGAAATAAAAAGATAAAAGGAGAGATGGAAATGTCCTATATCGTTGATTTTAAAAATGTGTCTACGGTTGGTTTAGAATCTTCACCTGTAGTAGAGGCGCTTGCTGGTTTACGTGCTAATGAAGCCCGTTACTTTATGAACAAATACAAGCATGAATTTACGGTTGTACCAGCTAGCGAAAGCCAGGAGACCCTTGATTATGTGAACCGAATTTTGAAAGAAGATCGTGATATTGAGTTTGCGGCCAAACCTTTAGAAACGTCGCGTTTTCAACTGGAAAATATCAAATTTGCCTACGTCATTTATGAGGATGGCCTTGTGGTCAACGTCATGTATACAGTTGATGGCCCTAAGAAGCGGGCCGTTGGTTTTAAGCTTTCTGAGGGGATGGAGGTACCAAAGGAGTTGGAAGGGAAGTTTAAGTTTGCTAGGCAGAAGTCTAAACTAGCTGGAACAATTCGGGGCTCGTTTTTTGTAATTAAAGGAGAATATTAAAGTAAGCAAAAGCGCAAGTCCTTGTTATTCCATTAAAGGGCGCGATTGTGGAACAACACAGACAGAAATGATCAAACTTTTTTATAAAACCAAACTTAAATCTGCTGATAAAGAATCCATTTTGATCAATTTCTTTCAAAATGGATTCTTTTAATTTATCGTAAAATATGGGTTTTCGTGGTACTTTTTAATCAAACTTTATTCCAAAGCAACAAGAAGACTTTCTCCGAAGATAATTGGATATTTATGTTTAAAATATAATAGAAATTGCGAAGGGAAGTTCTTAAGTTACGCAGCAAGTTAGGAAAGTAATTCACAAAAAAGGGGGTGTATTAAAAAATTGGATTTATTACTTTGGATAACTGTTGGTTTCATCATAATCGGATTTATTGTTCTCGCTTCTATGAAAAAAAATATGGATAGTAAGCTCACTTTTATAATAAGAAATATGGAAAGTAAGAAAAGTTCAACTAAATCCATAGTTTGGTGGATAGTGGGAACCACAGTTTGGGGGGGAGCGAGTCTCATTCTTATTGGGTGGTGGTTTAGTGGGATTTAGTAAGTTTTTGGCAATGGTTTTAGAGGGAGGTAGTTCATTTTTTGAAGAAATGTACTTAAACAAACGGCGGCTTTACTTCAATAAGGGGTAAAGCCTATTTATTATTCAACTAACGAAGCAGGTTAGCCTAACGAAGAGGTATTTTATGGAAGTTTATCGAAATAGTTCTTTTATGTTGAAAAGTTCAGTAATTGAAAAGAGGGCTGTATGTTGGAACAAAGCTGGAGACTGAAAGTAGGCAAAGTATTACATAAGAAGTATAAGTTAATAACTTATCTTTATCTTGCACTAATGCTTTTATTTTATATGTGTTATATCTTGCTCGAAAGTTATAGGCGAAATAAATCAGATTATTGGATATCGAAAATCAACCTAACCCAAGAAAATATTCAAAGTATTAGCCTTTTAGGGACTTGGACATCGATTATGGAAGTAATGTTCTTAGCTTTATTTATTATAGTAGCTAGCATTGTATTAGTTTTGTATCGGAAAGATAAGAACATGTTTAAGCGTTTTTTACTAATTCATATTGGCGTATTTATAGCTATCCTTCTTGTGAGTTATGCTTTAGCTTTGATTACACCATTACCTATTGGGAATTTAACTCAACCTTTAATTACACCACTTTTATTATTGGGGATTTTATCAATTTATTTTGGATTGTTGAGGATAAAAGGGATTTGCCTCTAGTTGAAGATCACTGAGCTGCTTAAACTGTCTTTTTCTTATTCTACTAACGGGACAGGTTAGTTGAAAAACGGTGACCATAGAAAAACTATAAGGGGTGATTTGATGAAGAAATGGGTTTTACTTTTAATAGGATTAGTGATCGTAATCAGTAGTGGCTATGCAATACTTTCTAATGGGTTTTCAAATATTGAGAGCATTAAAGTGCAAAAGTTCGATAGAGGCACAAATGATTTTAATGAAGGAAAAGTTATTAAAGATAATTCTACGATAAAGACTTCAAAGTTATTAAACAGAGCAAACCACGAAAAGAATGTCAATTATGAAATGGAAAAGCGAGAAGACTATAAGGTTACTGTTATATATGAAAACGGTACTAATGATGGATTTCTTGTTTGGAATCACGAAGGATTAAACGTATTTGTAATGAGACCATCTAAAAACGACGTATTAAGAATAAAGAATGAAAATCATAGAATAGAATTTCTCGAAATACTAAAATAAATGGAAAATGCTTGGAATATTCTATCCAAGCGTTTTGCCAATGTGAATTACTCATGATAAGAATAGTATCAAAATACTTCTGGTGTGGAGGAAGATGAAATTGTATGTTGCAGTTCTAATATGCGGTATTGTTGGCTTATTAATGTTCTTAATGGCATATCTAATTTGGGTAAAGAAAAAATTATTTCTAATAGCTGGATACAATGACGAAACGTTCGGGGGGGACAAAGAAAAATTAGGTAAAGTAATGGGTATTTATTCGATAATTATAGGAATAGTCATTTTCCCGTTACCATTAGCAGTAGAATATATTGGGACATATATTATTTATTTCTTTATAATTTTTATTTCATTATCAACTATACCTCTAGTAATTTATATTAATATTTTAAATAGGAAGAAGGTTAATTAGCATTACATTATGATTGTCAGTAGGAGTAACTTTCTGTAAAAGGAAATGGCGGATTCCACATAATCTAGCACGACCATAAACAAAAGGTATTTGCTGTTGATAGGGGGGAAACCTTATTGAACTAACGGGGCAGTTTAGTTCAATAAGAAGGAAGTATTAAGAGAGTGCCGAATTGGTGTAAATGTAAATAATAGTTTTCGAATGGGGGGGTTAATCTTGAAAAAAGATTATAAGAAAATTGGGTTAGGTTCGATTTCATTATTGCTATTTATAATTGGAATATTATTTTCCATTTCATTCGGTAATCGAGAGTCCTATGGAGATGGTTTATTAAGATTTTTAGGGTTAAATCCTTGGTCAAACGGTGACAATGGATTGCTT
This sequence comes from Paenisporosarcina sp. P4_E4_2, assembly GCF_056401595.1. Classification (NCBI taxonomy): domain Bacteria; kingdom Bacillati; phylum Bacillota; class Bacilli; order Caryophanales; family Caryophanaceae; genus Paenisporosarcina; species Paenisporosarcina sp. P4_E4_2. The sequence continues at coordinate 3,671 of NZ_JBFUJC010000313.1, forward strand.
TATACAATAT
>NZ_JBFUJC010000314.1:0-3673 GCF_056401595.1 Paenisporosarcina sp. P4_E4_2
CCCTTTCACAAACCCCTTTTTTATTGATCATTCTGTTCAGTTTATGAAATAACGTTAATATTTATTTTTTTCTTAATCAGAAGTTTTTAAGAATTTGAAAGCATGTTTTGAATAGAACGTGGGATTCTAATCTTCTTTTCAAGTTGTTATTCACAACACCCTTTTAAACACTAATCCTAATTTTAATTTACATATATTAACTTATTCAAAACCATTTCAAAATACTACTTCTTGAAGTAACCCCGTTACTTGAATAAGAGAAAAACTAACCCTCATTGCTAATGGATAATAAATTCCCCAGATATTTAAATAACAATTAAGACAATTATCCAACTGAATACGGTAATACCTAATAAAAGACTTCTGATTTTACTTCGTGTTTCTTTAGTACAACTATTTAAGTATCGACGAGTTCCTAATCCAATCGACCAAGCAACTATAAGGATTAAAGACAAAATAATTATAAATTTTGCATTAGGGAATGTATCGTTTAATACAGCTACAACTAAACCATTCAAACCAAAATATAAAAGTAAAGTAAGTGCTAAACCATAACCACATAAAAACCACGTACTATTTTTATTCATCTTGTCCCTCCTATTAAATACAATAAAACTCCATTTCTTTGTTCAACTATACTGCCCCTTTAGTTGAATAAGAAAAAAGAGCTGACTAGGCAGCTCTCTAATCTTTACCACATGCACACGTTAAATAAATAAAAGTAAATAGCTATTAGTAATTAATACTTATACTCTGACGTGCTTAAATTATAACTAACATAGGTTCCGCCAATAAAATCGTGAATTGACCTTTTGTCTTCTCTAAAAATAATCATAAAGATACTCACCACCGCTGATAATCCAAAAGAGACAAAACCAATTAGACCACGTCCAATTACTTCTCTCATAACCATATTTGAAAGTTTGACATTATCACCATCTAATCGTTTTACTTTAATTTTGCACATTCGCTTACCCAAAGAATAACCAATCCATAAGACTGGCAAGATAGTTAAATACAATGTATAAAACAATTGAAAAGTTAAACCAGACGTCCAATTAACATTGTAATCACCTTTTAGGATCATAAAAACAACACCTCCAAGAATGACAATAATGCTAAATTCCACCATAATGGATAATGCTCTCACTATTAGACCAGCAGGGTTTTTCGTCTCCACTTTATTTCCTCCAATCCAATGAAATGTGATTCAATATTTCAATCTCATCTCCTAGCACTATCGTGGAACCTTGACTGTGATTTGAGCTTCTTGATTCAACGTCATATGTGGCAGTACAAATGTTTTCAAAATAATGTCCCCATTACCTTTTGTATCATTAAAGTATAATTTATATTTATTCTTACCAATCGCTTTAGGATAACCTCCATCTGCTATTAAATCATTCCCGTCTGTGTCTTCCACAGATAATTGATTCATTTCAAAATTCGAACCAAAGGGGAATGAACTTGTTGATTCAAAGTAAAGGGCATACCGACCATTTTCTTCTTCGATTTTTGTCACCACAATGTCGCCCATTTCACCTTGTGAAATTGTTAAAGGTAATTGATTTTCTTCTAAAGTAGCTGTAATCTCCTTCCTTTCTATAACTAACGGCATAAAGAATGGACTAATGGTTAGACCAGTTACTTCCTCACTAAGTGGTTCGAATACATATTCGTAAAGCATACTCTCATCATCTCCCGAACCAGACGCATTAATCATCGGTATAAGTGTTCCTTCTTGGTCTAATAAGTGTAGCTTAAGTACCTGATGTTCATTCATGATTTCTTCAACTGTCCCTTTATATAAAATGTGCAGACTTACAGCTGAATTTGTACTCTCAAATTTTTTCACTTCATAGGAAATGCCATCTAATTCAGCCGTTTGACCTGTGGTTAAATTAATACTATTATTATTTGTTTTTATTACATGTGTTTCAAAATGCCAATCACCTTCTGTCTTCCCAATTTGATGTATGGCAACGGATAAGTCAAACTCATTCGGTAAAGGCTTCGTTGGATGAACTTGAATGAGTCCGGAATATTGCCCGTTTGGTAGATACTCCCCTGTCATATTTTCCGAAAAGTTAATTACTTCCCCATTTACTTCAATATGAAGTGGATAAATTTCTTCTGCCTTATCTTGAACGAATGAAAATGCAAGGCGTGAACCATCATATAATACATCCTGAATCGTTAATGAAACCCCATTACTCGTTAATGTTTCATTTAGTGACATTGCATTTTCATCATTGATTGCAACTTGCAAACCTTTATCACCAACTGATGTGAAAATTGAATCGAGTATTGGTACTTTTGCAAGGACACTTGCCATCGTTGGTGAAATAAATCCTGAGCCAATGATTAAACCAAATGCGGCAGCACTTGAAAGCAGTAGCATCATTACTTTTTTAGGCGCAACTTTTTTTTGGCTAGCTCTTAACCCTTCTTCAATCGCTGCATCTAACTTTTGAAAAGGTACTTGAATTGAATCAATTGATTTTTTAATATCCTTGTTCATTCACTTGTCCCCCTTGATAAAACTGTTTTAACTTTTGAATTGCTCTGTGTAAATTCGACTTCACTGTGCCTTCTGGACAGTTTAAGTAATCTGCTATTTGTTGCACTGGTAAATCCCTATAATATCGAAGAATAATGACCGTTTTATATTTTTCTTCTAGCTGTTCGATTGCTTGTAATAAATCCATTTTTTCTTCAATCCGCATGTCGGGAGACTGTTTTTCCACCATTTCTTCTTTGAGTAGGATGATTTTCGATTTTTTTCGCAAAACATCGAGTGCTGTATTGATAAGAATCTTCGTAAGCCATGTATTGAAATACTTTTCTTCTTTTACAGTACTCATATTTACAAAGGCTTTCGTGATTGTCTCTTGAACAATATCTAAAGCATCATTTTCGTTCTTTACATATAAATAAGCCATCTTGTAAAGCTTTTCTTTATCGATTTCAATTAAATGAAGAAATGCTTTTTTGTCGCCTTGCTGAGCCTTTTTAAATAGACTTTGATTAAACACAAAGTACCCTCCATTTCCTTTACAATTGTTAGATGAATGAAATTCCCCTTTCGTTTCAAATTTTCAACATTTTTTTGTAGTCATACAGAAAACGCTTCTACTGCTCGCAGAAACGTGGATAGAATTATGATTAATTTAACTCCTATTCAGCTAACCTGCTCCGTTAGTTCAATAAGAAAAAAGTCTTCACCCCTTAATGGAGTAAAGCACCCGTTGGTTCAACAACTTATCGTTTGTAACTCTATTCTATAGCACCAGTTCTCGACGCTTTATTTTTTTTTATTCTCCAAAAAAGGGAAAAAATAAGGAGAAGAAATCCTACAACAACTCCTATAATTTGGTCTAATAAAAGTTCTTCAGTTCTAAAGTAACGAAGAATAAAAGTTCCACCAAATATTAAAAGAATCATACAAGCCAATTGAATAAGATATGTATTAATTTTCATCAGCTACCCCCTAACCCTCAATAAGTTAACATAAAACCAGAAACAGCTAACCTCAAAGGTTAGCTGCTATTTTTCAACATAAGCACCCGTTACTTCGTATATTGCTATGAACGAAAAGAATCCGGATCAAATGGGTTAAACTTTTTGTTTCTTTGTTTTATCCAATAAATAGAAGGCTATCGCTGCTATGAAT
>NZ_JBFUJC010000315.1:0-3671 GCF_056401595.1 Paenisporosarcina sp. P4_E4_2
TTTTTCGACATATTCAACCATTGAACAGAGGTGCATGAAAATGTCACATTTTGTACAACTGTTTGACAATATTAGGAATTCAATTCATGATGAAGTTTTTCTTCACTACGTGCCCACATTTCTGGGTTATGCGATTGTAAAAAGTCCCGCAATATTTCCTTAGATGAATCGTCCATTTGGTCAACAATGATATGACGTTTCATTGATTTGTCCATCTTGTTTACGTGGTCAGCCAGAATCTTGAATCCTCTGCGCTTTTCACGGTTGATGACCATTTCACATCCGGTCACGCCTGCATAGTAGGGTCCTGTTGCTTTGTGGTCAATGGTAACCCATACAAGCCAAAATAATTTACCACCTTCAGAATCTTCACGATTCGTTGTGAATTTGATCCCGCGTTCCGTATCGCTTCTTGCATGCATGGCACCAATTTCAACTTTGGCGGTTTTTTCTTCGACGTCAATGATGACCGGTGATACATGTTCAAGTGTCAAAGAACCTACACCGAAACCACCGTGACCATCTGTTGGATCATTTTTTATGATTGTGAATCCAAGCTTTTGTTTTGGTTTTTCTTCATTTGTCATACGCTAGTCCCCTCCGTTCTGTTATTATAACGAATAGATAAAATTTTGTGAAAGAGGAGGAACTCCAGTGCCATACGTAACTGTAAAAATGCTTGAAGGTCGCACAGACGATCAAAAACGCGCGCTTGTAGAAAAAGTAACCGCTGCTGTTGCTGAAACAACAAATGCTCCTGTTGAAAACGTAGTTGTCTTTATCGAAGATATGCCAAAAAATCATTACGCAGTAGCTGGAAAGCTGTTTAGCGATAAATAAGTAAATAATGCGGATTCCCGCTTTATTATGATTGACCTAAGCTGATTACATTAGACCATGTAATCAGCTTTTTTCATTGGCCAATTTATGTGCGCAAACGTTTGGGTTAACCGACAAAGTGTTTATATTAAAGGTCATTATTTTTATAAGTTTCAAATAGGGGAAGCGACCTTATAGTCTGTTTTATTAATACAATAATATAGGCAGGTGACTTCTTTTCCATCTAACCTTTCCAATATCAATTTTTTATCGAATTTGTATTGGAATCCACATTTCTCATTGACCCTTTTAGAGTTATGATTGAAATCATAATGTCCACACCAAATGATATCTAGGTTTAATTCTTCAAATCCATATTTTAGTAAGCCATTTACAGCTTCAGGGACAAATCCATTCCCCCAATAATTAGGATTTAAGACATATCCTATTTCTTTTTGACTTAAGTGTGATAATAGTTCATCTGGCTTTCTGTCATGAAGTCCTATTCCGCCGATCACCTTATTTTCAGAAATAAGTTCTATTGCATACGTATCTTTACTTGCAATAAACATTTGAATAATATCTTTGCTTTCTTTCTCATCTTTATGAGGTTTCCAACCTGCGTTTGGTCCAACCAAATCACTTTTTGCATACTCATATAAATCTTTATAGTCGGTCTCTTTCCATTCTCTCAATAATAATCTTTTGGTAAAAATTCTTTGCATATTATTACCCCTTTTCACTTTTTACAATTATAGGATAAAACCCTATTAAAAGGTGCATTTTTAGAAAAAGAAAAAGCAGAGAGAATTCATATGTGAATTGCTCTGCTTTTATATGTTTTCATATGTGTTACTGAATACACATTTGAAGATTCTTGATAAAGTCAAAGGCCGCTTCAATTTCTGTTTCCGTMAAATTCAATTTCCCTTTAACGACATGCAATTTCTCTACTTGTTCTGTGCGTTCTAGATGGTCGAAGTATAACAAAGTTGAGACCATTTCAAGAAAGCGTGAACTTTTATCATTCAAGCGCTCTATACATAAATCGAGCTTTGGATGATTGCCATCCACTGTTGATAAAAACTGACTTCCTTCTTCGGTACATGCGTACGTATATTGCACGTACGACCCTTTGTCTTCTTTTTTCTCAGACAAGAACGCCATATTGCATAATTCCTCTACACGTAAAGTCAGCTCTTCTGAATAAGGCCCATACATGTGGAATTGGTATTTTTCCTGGAATGGAAAGTTCATTTTCTTCGCAATGTACACCATTTTTTGGAGCTTCTTACGCCCCATTACTTCTCCCGCCAGCGTGATGRACTGGACAATTTTCGCATGTTCCTCTAACAATTAAGGCAACCTCCTATTCTATGCTTGTCCGTAAAGCAACTCTAAAATTTTCTTCTTCACGGCTTTTTTCTTTGTATCTTCTGTCAATAAATCTTCGGGGAAGTACAATTTATGATCCGTTCTTCGTTTGCCTGAAATGGCTTCAACGATTTCAGAAGACCTCGATAGCTCACGTAGTTCATTGTTTGGCATCAATAAATGAATCGGCACACGTTCGCCTTCCTCACCTGGTCGATAAAAATCATATGGCAAGTCTGATGACGAATCGAATACCAAATAGTAAGCAGGGCTGATGCCCGCTTTATGAAACAATTTCTCGAGTTCCGCCAGTTTCCTGTAATCCTTTGCCGGGTCAAATTCAATGTATTGGAATAAACGACGATTCACAAAGCGGTCGCATAGATCAGCGAGAATGTCATCTTCTTCGTGCACCCATTCCTGGAAGTACGTCATAACAATGCCTTCGTCGAGTGCAATGTAATCAGCCAATGAAAACGTTTGATCAAAGAACGTCTTGAAATGACGCGGTTCATACGCGAAAGTGTAACCACTCTCACTCAGTTCTTTGGCACGGTGAAGTGCTTTCGTTAGAATTACTTCCGCACTGCGGGACACCGGATGGAAATACACTTGCCAGTACATTTGGTAGCGACTCATGATGTAATCTTCTACCGCATGCATGCCGCTTTGTTTAATGACGACTTGATCTTCGCGCGGGCGCATGACACGTAAAATACGCTCCATATCAAAATGACCGTAACTTACGCCTGTAAAATACGCATCACGTTGTAAATAATCCATGCGATCTGCATCGATCTGGCTAGAAATTAAACTTACCGCTTGTTTATTGCCGTATGTTTTGGCAATGACATCGGACACATGTTGGGGAAATTCCGGAGCCACACGTTTTAGTATTTCATTTACTTCAGTGTCTCCAAGTAGAATAGCCTGCGTGAATTTCTCATGGTCCAGATCAAATACATGTTCAAACGCATGTGAAAATGGACCATGACCGAGATCATGAAGAAGTGCTGCACAAAGAACCACCAGTCTCTCAGATTCATCCCATTCAGGTCGGCCTGTAAATATATCGTCAATGATGCGTCTTACAACTTCGTAAACGCCCAGTGAGTGGTTGAAGCGGCTATGTTCAGCCCCGTGGAAAACGAGATACGTTGTGCCGAGTTGTTTGATACGTCGCAATCTCTGAAATTCTCTCGTGCCAATCAAATCCCAAATCACTTGATCGCGGACAYGTATGTATCGGTGTACCGGGTCTTTAAATACTTTTTCTTCAGCCAACTTTTGCGTTGCATAACTCACATGGACACCTCTTCTCATTAGAAAAGCGAAAAGCGCAACTCTAGCTCGACGCCGGCGCTGGAAGAATGAAAGGCGAATTTTTCGCCTTTCCGACCCCTAAAGGGGCCAGCGAGCTGGCGCATATAGCTAGACAAAATGACACTTTTATATTAATTTCTTCTCTTATATTTACC
>NZ_JBFUJC010000316.1:0-3657 GCF_056401595.1 Paenisporosarcina sp. P4_E4_2
ATATGTAGGGGATCCTGCAAAATTCCGTGTGATACATGGCGGGGTGAAAGAGACGCACGTCTTTCATTATCATGTACATCAATGGCTGAGTGACCCGCAAGACCTCAACTCGGAAATGCTTGATTCCCAAGCAATCAGTCCTCAATCCCACTACACAGTTGAGCCTCTTTACGGGTTGGGAAGCCTACAAGGCTCCTTTGGTGACGCCATTGTCCATTGCCATCTGTATCCGCATTTCGCAGCCGGAATGTGGGGCATGAACCGGATATTTAATACGCTTCAGGACGGTTGCCAGTGCTACCCGAATGGTGTCCCTATAAAGGCTTTGCAGCCATTGCCTGACCGTAAAGCCCCGCCGAAGCCTACAAAATTGAAACCGGGGTTCCCGAACTTCATCCCAGGGAAGGTCGGTTACAAAGCGCCGCGTCCACCGCTAGGCATCAAAGGAGGACGGGGATTGACAGAACTGGAACGCAACGCAGCAGTGAAAAATCCAAGGCCAGGGGCTGTATTTGTAAATCCATCTCCTGAAGATGCAATCGTGAAGGAATTTAACGTCTCGGTAATCGAACTGACCGTAACCTATAACAAACAGGGCTGGCATGATCCGAAAGCCAGGATTTATGTGCTGGATGAAGACCTGGATGATGTATGTTCAGGGAAGAAAGAGCCTGAACCGCTCGTTTTCCATGCATCGGCACATACCAGCATCCGCATTAATTTTACAAACCGATTGCCCCATATTCTTGATGGCGATGCATTCCAGCTGGTGACGAGAGCGTACGAAACCGGTTTCCATATTCACTTTGTGAAATTTGATGTTCTTGTGAACGATGGGGCAAATGTCGGCTGGAACTATGATTCTTCGGTACTGCCAGGTGAAACCATCCAGTATGAATATTATGCTGATATCGAGTTGAAAGCCTGGTTCGTCCACGATCACTTATTTCCAGCCTCCCATCAGCAGCATGGAGTATTCGGATCTGGCGTTGTCCACCCGCGATTTACGGAGATTCTCGATTCGGCTACAGGGGAAGAGGTTGCCCGCGGCGCCCAGGTCACTACTCGGAATCCCTTGATTCCTGATTATCGGGATTTTGTGCTATTCGCACAGGATTTCGCCTTGCTGTTCGATAAAGACGGCAAACCCCTTCAGCCCCCTGGGTTCCCAGGCTCTTTTGATGACCCGGGTTTATTCGGGGTGAACTACAAAAATGAACCCCTTCAATTCCGATTAGGACCTGAATGCGATCCTGCCTATACATTTAGTTCTTATGTGAATGGTGATCCGATTACCCCGATATTGAAAGCATACGAAGGAGACAGCATTCGGATCAGGCTTCTCCAAGGGTGTCAGGAAGAATCCCATAGTTTCAATGTCCATGGGTTGAAGTGGCTAAAGCAGCGAAGGAATTTGAATTCAAATGTCGAAGAGCAGCAGCATATTGGAATATCCGAATCGTTTACCATGGAAACTTTTATTCCTCGAGCGGGAGATTATTTCTGGGCATTTGAAACGGAAGAAGATCTATGGAATGGGCTTTGGGGATTGATTCGGGCATTTGATGAAAGAGTGCCGGGTCTTATCCCTTTATCTGACCGTCCAGCCCCTTTAAAGCGTTCAAGGCCACTCCCTGAATGTACGGGGAAAAAGCCACCTAAAGCAGATGACCCTACTAAAGTTCCAGTCAAAAAAGGTCCAATCCGCTATTTTGATATCGTAGCTTTCCAAGTGCCACTTAGCTATAACAGTTTTGAAGATCACGATCCTCATGGGATCATTTTCGCACTGAGGAAAGATATGGATGCTATTTTAAAAGGAAAGAAAAATCCGGAACCGCTGGTCATTCGTGGAAACGTTGGAGATACAATAGAAATTGCTCTCACTAGCCTTTTGAAACTGGATCTATTCCCATTCAAGGATGGCATCTACCCATATCCGGAAGTAAAGGAGCAGGCTTTCTATCCGCCATCTTTGAGAATCTCCTTGCACCCACAATTGATCCAGTATGATGTGAAAACATCTGCAGGGGAAACAGTTGGTTTCAATGGAGACCAAACGGTAGGACCAGGTGAAAGCAGGAAATATCGCTGGTATGTTGACGCCCCAATGGGTGCATGCGGCATGTGGGATATGGCGGATATCCGCAACCATAAGTCCCACGGCGCATTCGGCGCATTTATTGCCGAACCAAGGGGAACAGAGCATTTAGATCCCTATACGCTGAAGCCGGTCAAAACCGGAGCGAATGTGGTTCTACGTAACCCTTTCCTTCCAAGCATAAGGGAATTCGTCATCATCATGCATGACGGCGTAAGGCTGCTTGATAAAAAAGAACAGGTAATAGTCGATCCTCTTGCGGGGATGATTTTGCCACCTCCGGACATTGATGAAGACGAAGTCGATACGTATGACCAAGGTTCCAGAGGATTCAACTATCGAAGTGAACGTTTGGTCAACCGCTACCGCAAACATTCAGTGCTGCAAAACTTATTCAGTTCGTGTGTTTTCGGGGACCCGGCTACGCCATTGTTTGAAAGCTACTTAGGAGACCCGGTTACAATTCGATTGGTGACGCCAGCAGAAAGGCGCAGGACGCATACGTTCCATATTCATGGACATCGCTTTCGATTTGAAGTGAAAAATTTGAATTCACGTACGGAATCATTTGCAGGATTGAACGTAGCGGGAGCAGCACGCAATTTGGAATTGCTCGGCGGCGCTGGTGCTTATATGGGATTCCCAGGGGATTATATGTACCGTGCAGGAAATATACTCTGGGACATAGAGCAGGGTATGTGGGGGATAATGAGAATTCACAAAGGGATTCAAGAACATTTGCCTCCATTAGAGAAATAGAGCGAACAGAAGAGAAGAATAATTTCTTCTCTTTTTTCTACATAGAATTACTTTAGGGAAGGGGGTGAGAAAATGAAAAAAGAAAACCATAAGGAAATATCTTCTGATGAAAAGGTACAAAAAAAGTTTGATAAAGAAAGTTATTTCTTTATACCCGTACAATGCTGTCCCGATCGGTACCCATCCCCAAATCTTCCTTCCCCTACGAGCTGCCTTCCGCAAGAAGATTTGGAACGAGTAATTGAAAAGATAAGGGCTGCAAATGAATTGCTTCTTGATCTGGCTCTGGGAGAGGAGCGGCTGCCAGATGAAACTTATCAGAAAGTTTTTGACGGTTTAATTGGACTGCGAGTTGAGATTACCGCTCTATCAGGAGAAACCTGCGAGGGGAAAGTCTCCCTATCAGGCTATGATTTTGTTGTGCTTAACAATGAAGAAAAGGTATTCATCTACCCATATAGTCAAATCGATATAGTTAAGCCTTTTGGGCGTTTTGCGGATCCTTACGATGACCCTGAACTAAGGGAAATCGATCCTTGCTTTCGCCGGGAATTGACCTTTAACTTCGGGGATGTCGTTTCTTCTTCGCCAGAATTAATCCATCTGTTTTTCAGGATGAGGCTGAACATTTATTTACTTGTATATGAAGAAAAACATATACAAGTCCAAATTGATGGCCAAACAATTGAAGGACAAATGAAAAAAGTAGATAAAGAATCAATCAGTCTAGAAGTGGCTGAACAACTGACAACCATTTCAATAGATAAAATCAAATTGTTTACCTTAAACAATTAAAC
>NZ_JBFUJC010000317.1:0-3643 GCF_056401595.1 Paenisporosarcina sp. P4_E4_2
ACCTTGATCAGGCATCATGGATACTAGTTGATGTATTTTCACTTCATTCTTTTTATTTGTATATTCTAACTTATGATTTAGAATGACTTTCCCACTGTTTGGATTGATATAATTCATGATTACATTCACAGTGGGAAAGTCATTCTAAATCATAAGTTAGAATATACAAATAAAAAGAATGAAGTGAAAATACATCAACTAGTATCCATGATGCCTGATCAAGGTGACTTATACAATCAGATTTCCGGAAAAGAGCATTTAAAAATTTATTCCTCAATGTGGAACAGTAACCCAAAATTGATTGACAGTATAATAAATGAACTTGGAATGGCGTCATATATAGACAAGAAAACAGGAACGTATTCTTTGGGGATGCGCCAAAGACTTTGCTTTGCAATGCAAATTGTATCAGATACCCAAGTCATGTTAATGGACGAAGTGATGAATGGATTAGATCCTACTCATGTCGAACTTATTTCTCAAATACTAGTTAAAAAGAAAATCGAAGGAAAAACGATTATTGTGGCGTCTCATTTATTAGAAAACTTAGAAAAATATGCGAGCCGCATTTTCTTTATGAAAAATGGAGAATTGATACTAGTCAATGCCATATCCCCTGGGTTTGAAGAAAGAGAAATCACAACCGTAAGAGTAAAAGAAATGACAGAGATGACAAAAGAAAAGTTTTCAAAAGAGTTTCCAGATACAAACGTACGATCATTGCCAAATGACGGTACTCTACTAGATGTACGCGGATATGATTCGGGGAGATTAGGAAATATAGTAGAGTTTCTTAATGAAAATCAAATAACAGAGTTTAGTTTTGGGAAAATAACATTAAATGACTTGTATTCAATGTATTATCAAGAAGGCTGAGGTTATAGGAAAATACCCACATTAGAGTAACTAGGAGGAGTGAAGGTTTTTGAATTTAGTGTTTTTCATTATTATAATATTTTCTCTAATTGTTTCTACACTAACCTGCATTTGGGTATTAAAAAGGCAGAAAAATAAATGGTTTGGAATATTAGGTGCATTGTGTGTAAATTCACTTATTTTATCAATCGCTACTGTCCTTCTTTACAAATTAGACGTTCAAACATTTCATAAACAGACAGACGGATTTTTTAGTAGCTTGGGTATTTTAGTCTTTGTATTTTTTATTCCGGTCATCACTTTTATTAACTACTATACTCTTGAATTATTAAGACAAAGAAGTATGAGTAAGACGGTTTAATCAATATGTAGGATAGTTAAGATGGGATAAAACTCATTATCGTGGGAAAGCTAGCCYTGGTGATGAAAATGAAAAATGGATGGATATTAATAATATTTATTGTTTTAGGAGTGTTTTCTTTATCTATACATTCTAAAGAGGCAACGCTTTTTAGTGATGCATCTAATAAGTATGAAATATTGGAGAGTTCCTATATTTCTTCTGAAGTAAAGATGCCTGGAATTAGAGAGAAAGTATCCTTTGAAGGGTATGAAATTGTCGCAAAGTCATCTGAAGAGAATATTACCTTGTATGCAAAAAAAATGGAGGACTTGGAGAGCCAATATCGAGATTTTAAAATCGATTTCAAAGGTGAAACATACTCCAGACCTTTTTGGATGAACGTTACTAACCCAACGTATGCCCCGGAAATTTTTTACGAAGATATTAACAAAGACCAGAAGAAAGAGCTAATAATAATATTAACGCTCGGTATATGGTACTGGTGCTTTACTTGAAGAGGTTTATGTTTATAGATATACAAATGGATTGATTGACGTGCTAGTTGATGATCCTATAGCAATAATCAATAAAAACGTAAAAACCAAGTTATCAACTGAAAAAGCCGAAATAAGAATAGGTGACAAAGAATATAAAATTGATTTGGCCCCTTTACAAATAAATCCTACTAACTTACTTGAGGATATTGCTTTTGGCGGTGTAATAAAATATGAAGTAAAAGACCAACAACTTACCGCTACACTCCCAGCTCAAATTTCTGCAGCTGGCTATCTTGGCGAAATAGTTATTGTATATGAATATCGTGACAAAATGTATCAAGCAAAATCAATTGAATTCCAACCTAGTGAGTTATTGAAAAAACGGGTGGAGTAGTAAAAAGAGCAGCGATTAAAAATCAATGCTCTTTATTAATTAATTTATTTGTTCAATGAAAGGACCATTATGCATGTACATGTTTCCTTCGAGTGACGGCTCATCTTGACGTTTCTTGAAATTTAATATTAACTACTTCTTCAGTTTCGGTATTATATTCAATTCTTACATGAACGCCGAATTCTCTGTTACCATCTTTTAACCATAATTTAAACTTTTCAATAGTTGTTTTCTCTTTAGATTCGCTTCCTTCATGTAGATAGTCAATAATATCTGCATTGGGATATTTAGATTTTGTCTCTGACATAGCGAGCTGTCCCCACTTAGCGTAAGCTGGAATTTCTCCTTGTGCATGAGCAATAGACGGGATATGTGTTGGTGTTGAATTAGCTGTAATAATAATTCCAAGGGCAACAATTGTTTTTCGCATAATTGATCTCATCTCCTTTTTTATAGGATGAGTCATTTGCTTAAATTCATTCAATCCATACCTCTGTAGTATTGGAAACTGCAACCGATAGAATGATTCTCTCATTCATTATCAAATTCCTAAATCACATAATTGATATTATATCGTTGGAAGAGCCAAAAGTTGCTGAACCAAAAAAAAAGTTAATTTTTCAAATCGAGTTTTAAGGCATAGATGACTTAATCAAAATTTGTATATAAATAAAGTGATGTTACTGACTCAAGGCCAGCTCGCCAATATCTCTGGTACGTAAGAGAACGCGCATTTTATAAAAATATAAAATGTGCGTTCTCCCATTTTCATTAAATAATCAATTCTAGTTTTTGTCGCTACTATATTATTCAACAACTCTTTCACACTGTGATGACAACTTTTCCTTGAGCGTGACCTTCTTCAAAATACCTGAAAGCATCAGGTACTTCACTGAACTTATAACATCTATCAATAATTGGTTTTACTTTGCCGGCTTCAAGTAGTTCTTTCATAAAAATCAGATCTTTTTGGTTTGCACTTTGTAACATGGTACCCATTTTTTTATTGCTGATAAATGAATGCCAAGGTCCAAGTACCATTGCCTGGGTTAGTTGTGCACCGGCACCTCCAACCATAACATAATTTCCTTTGGGATTTAATGAACGCTTATAAGCAGAAATAGGTTTGTATCCGTTAACAGCAAGAATCAGGTCATAACGCTCAGCTTTTTTTGTGAAATCTTCCTTGGTATAGTCAATGACATGGGCTGCTCCAATCGATTGCACGATGTCCACATTTCTCGTACTGCAAACAGCAGTTACCTCAGCCCCAAAAGACTTGGCAATCTGTACTGCGAAAGTACCCACGCCACCAGAGGCACCATTAATCAATACTTTTTGACCTGACTGAATTTTGCCTTTATCCCGGAGACCCTGTAAGGCTGTGACTCCCGCCATAGGTACAGCAGCAGCTTCCACAAAGGAAATATTGGCTGGCTTTATGGCTAATGCATTTTCAGGAACAGCTACATATTCGGCAAATCCAGACCACCCACAACTAGATAAATCTCCGAATACCTCATCGCCTGGTTG
>NZ_JBFUJC010000318.1:0-3633 GCF_056401595.1 Paenisporosarcina sp. P4_E4_2
CGAGTGATGAGAAGCAAGATTTCGATCAAGCTTGGGCGAAATATGAGGCAAAAAGAAAAAGTTTTAAATAAATTTTGAAAGGTCAGTGTTCAGCTGACCTTTTTTTGTTTGTACTGTTGTCATACGTCCCGTATAATGATTACTAGTGGATGTTGATCGGGTAATTTTTAGGAGGAAAGCAAGTGACTAAAACAATAAATGAAACCATCCGTATTATCCCCCTCGGTGGAGTTGGGGAAATCGGAAAAGCAATGTACGTAGTAGAAATAGATGAAGAAATCTTTGTCGTAGACAGTGGACTCATGTTCCCTGAAGACGAAATGCTTGGAATTGATATTGTCATTCCGGACGTAACATACTTAGAAGAAAATAAAGCGCGCGTAAAAGGAATCTTTTTAACACACGGACATGAAGATGCAATCGGCTCCATTTCCTATTTGTTGAACAAGATCCATGCACCAGTCTACGGGTCTCGTTTGACGATTGCCTTAGCAAAAGAGCATCTGAAAGAATTGCCGGCTGCACAGCCTGTAAAATTCTTTGAAGTGACTAACAAAAGTCGCATGAACTTCAAATCGACTCATGTTACATTTTTCCATACAACACATAGTATTCCCGATTCATTAGGGATTGTCTTCCATACATCTGAGGGCGCGATTGTGCATACGGGAGAATTTAAATTCGACCAATCTGCTAAAGGGAGCTACCGTCCAGACATCGCTAAAATGGCTGGTCTTGGTGAAGATGGAGTATTTATATTAATGTCTGATTCTACTGAAGCGGAGCGACCTGGCTACACAACTCCTGAATCGGTGATTGAAGAACAACTTTCGGAAACTTTCCACGGTGCAAAAGGCCGTATTCTCGTTTCCTTGTATTCTTCTAACTTCATTCGTATCCAACAAGTGTTTKACACAGCAATTGAGTCAAAACGCAAAGTAGCGGTAGTAGGTAAAACATTGGAAAACGTCTTTGATGTTGGGAAACGTCTCGAATACTTGAAAATTGATGAAGAAACATTAATTTCAATCAAAGAAATCGGCAATTATGCAGATGATGAAGTAGTTATTATCGTTTCGGGTAACCAAGGGGAACCTCTTGAAGCGCTTGAAAAAATGGTTAGAAAACATCATAAAGATGTGAAAATCAAAGATACAGACACAGTGTTAATTACATTCACTCCGTCACCAGGTATGGAAGTTGCGATGTTTAAAACAATGAATCACTTAGCAAAAACTGGTGCAAAAGTTTTAACTGCCAGTAAAAAAGTGCATGTTTCCGGACATGGCAGCCAAGAAGATTTAAAAATGATGCTGAACTTGATGAAACCTAAATTCTTTATCCCGATTCAAGGTGAATACCGCATGCTGATGGCTCACTCAAAACTTGCCCAGGCTACTGGTTTGGCCAAGTCACAAATCTTTATTGCAGATAAAGGGGATATTGTCGAATATAAAGCTGGTAAAATGCGTATGAGCGGCCGCGTTCAGGCAGGTAACGTGTTAATCGATGGTATTGGTATAGGAGACGTTGGGAACATTGTTCTACGTGACCGAAAACTTCTGTCACAAGACGGTATCTTTATTGTAGTCGTTACCTTAAACCGCGCACAAAAGAAAATTGCATCTGGTCCAGAAATCTTATCCCGTGGATTTGTCTACGTGCGTGAGTCTGAACAGCTTATGGATGAATCAGCTGAGTTAGTGAAGAAAATCGTTGAGAAATATGTCAGCAAAGAAACGTTCGAATGGACAAACATAAAACAAGAAATACGTGATACCTTAAATTCGTACTTATACCAAAAAACGAAAAGACGTCCGATGATCATCCCGATTATTATGGAATATTAAGGTGAAAAAACGGAAGGATTTCCTCGCTATTTGTAGCGGCAGGAAATCCTTTTTCTTTCACATAAAGATGAAAGCACTAAAGACGACCGAGCTTTGAACAGTGGAGTAGTCTTCATATGTATATCGCTTTAAATGCTTTTCACTAATTAACTGACCAAAGAAGGTGATCGAAGTGACAAGAAGAAAGAAAAAGGTTGTTAAAAAGAAAAAGCCCACTTCTATACATCCACTCATGTATGAAATTGCTGGCTTACTGATAATCGGACTCGGCATCATTACTTTTTTTGAATTAGGAGCTGTTGGCTTCATTTTTTCGTCAATCGCCAGGTTTCTCTTTGGAAATTGGCATTTTGCAGTCCCATTATTATGTATTGTCATTGCACTCATGATGATGATTAATCGAGCCGTACCAGGAATGAATAATCGAATTGTTTTAGGACTATTCAGTATCTTAGGCAGCTTGACACTTTTCAGCCACTTAGCATTATTTGAACAATTGTTTCAAGGTGGCGCACTTATAAGCGATTCTGTTCTTCGTGAAACATGGCGAATATTGATTGAAAGCGAAGGAATTGTTAACCGTGACCAATCGTTGGGGGGCGGGATATTGGGGGCATTTCTTTTTGCCACATTCCATGTCCTGTTTGATTCTGGCGGGGCGACTATTGCCGCATGGCTGCTAGTCATGATTGGCTTTATTCTGCTGTCTGGTAAAGCACTCGTTCCTTATTTAGCCAGCCAGGCACCGATTTGGAAAAAGAATTGGTCGGCCATGATGACACAAAAGAGAAAAACAAAAACTGCTGCTCCAAAAGTGCAACGAAGAAGTGACAAACGGAAAAAATCCGAGAGTTCGCCTCCAGTTGCACAAGATCTAGAAGTCGCTACAACCCTCAGAGAACCTGAACCCGTTCATACTTCGCCAATTATATCTGCCTTTTCCGAACGTGCAGAGAAAGTTGTTGAAATAAAGCCGGAGCCAGAAATAGAGAAAAATGAAGAATTAAATGAAAAAGTATTCGATTCCGTATCAGAAGCAGTGATGGAAAATAAAGATTACCAACTTCCTGCTGCTTCTCTTTTGAATGCACCACCACATAGTGACCAAAGCGGTGAATATTCAATCATTCAAGCCAATGCAAAAAAACTGGAGAAGACGTTTAACAGCTTTGGTGTCAAAGCTCGTGTGACGCAAGTGCATTTAGGTCCTGCAGTTACAAAATATGAAGTCTTGCCTGACACTGGTGTGAAAGTAAGTAAGATTGTCAGTCTCAGTGATGACCTGGCATTAGCTCTTGCAGCTCGGGATATCCGAATTGAGGCCCCGATTCCTGGAAAATCCGCAATCGGAATAGAAGTACCGAATCAGGAAGTAGCCATCGTAAGTTTACGTGAAGTGCTGGAAGCAAAAGAAAACAATAAACCAGATGCGAAATTGATGATCGGACTTGGTCGTGATATTACCGGACAAGCTGTTCTTGCGGAATTAAATAAAATGCCTCATCTACTTGTTGCCGGTTCGACCGGAAGCGGGAAAAGTGTATGTATTAACGGCATTATTGTTAGTATCATTATGCGTGCGAAACCTCACGAAGTGAAAATGATGATGATTGACCCGAAAATGGTCGAGTTGAATGTTTACAACGGAATTCCTCATTTGTTGGCACCTGTCGTAACAGATCCTCGAAAAGCATCTCAGGCACTTAAAAAAGTGGTGTCAGAAATGGAACGTCGATATGATCTGTTTTCTCATACAGGTACACGCAATATAGAAGGATATAAC
>NZ_JBFUJC010000319.1:0-3631 GCF_056401595.1 Paenisporosarcina sp. P4_E4_2
CGAATTGTGCACAATTCGTTGCCTGTGGGGTCTAGCTTGTTTCGTTTTTCCGCAGTAGTCTTCAGAAATAGACAACCACCTTCCAACTTAAATATTTTGCAGAGACACGCTTACAGAAGCAATTTCTTTTGATTGGAGTGGAGGCGGCGAGAACAGCACTAGCTGAAGACCCCGCAGGAAACGAATAGTGCAAATGTAAGTTTGCACTATTCGTTTGCGACGAAGCTAGCGAAGCGATGCAACGTACTTTCATGTTTCGAAGCTAGCAGAGCGATGCAGAAACAGGAGCACCGGTTTTTCTAGTGACGAGGAGACTGAAGCCGTGCCCGCGAAACGCGTCCGCCGCTGTAACATTTGAATAAAGATTGATAGAAATTTAGCGAGAATCCTCAATTTTTTGGTGAAAAACAAACCTCTTATTTTGAACAAAGTTTGATCAAAATACGAGGTTTCACCTGTTCATTGCTATTCACTTTTATAAAAAAGATTGATTATTTCGGAAATCGAATCTTCAACTAAAGCACCCGTTAGTGCAATAAAAAATTCTATTTTAATGCCTTTATCTTTCAGTTTCGTAATCATTAATGATTACTTCTATAATATTACATTGTTCATCTGCGACTGCTTTGTTAGATTGTTTATTATAGTTGTAGGTTATTAAAGCCTTCCATAAAGCCCAACCTCTTGCTCTATTCCAAGTTTCTGCATCAAAATTCAATGCATTCTTAAATGTCTTTCTGCTACTATCATCAAAAAAAGTCCAAGCCATTGCAGCATCGCAAGAAGGGTCTCCTACTCCCAATATCCCAAAATCAATAACCGCACACAATTTACCATTTTCAATTAATATATTTCCTGGGGCTATGTCACCGTGGACCCAAACTGGTTCACCAGCCCACTTTGAAGTTAATGCCAATTCCCAAATTTCTTTCAATAGGTGTTTATTAAAAGTATTTACATTATTATTAATGGCATCTCTACACTCATCATCGTATACAACAATATCTCCGCCTCTATAAAAATTATGTTCGCCAGCTAAGGGACCTTCACTGGCGTCAATAGATTGTAATTCAACTAAAAATTTCCCCAAATCATTTGCAAATTGATTTGAATCATCTATATTTTCTAAAGTTAATGTCTCTCCATCCAACCATTTGTTGACTGACCAAGGATGTGGGTAATCCTCATTTAGTTCTCCTTTAGCTAATGGTTCAGATATTGGTGTAGAAAGATGCTTGGCTAAAATGGGTAACCATTTTTGTTCTTTTTCAACTTGGGGTACATAGGCTACATCACTTGGTAACCTAACGCTCATACTGTTGCCTAAGTGAAAAGTTTTATTATCATTTCCACTTTTTTTAACAGGCTTTATTTCCAAATTAGACCACTCTGGAAATTGGCTATTTATTAACTTCGATACTAAATCTACGTCGATTTTTATCATTTAATTTCTCCCTATAATTTTATTTATTCATCACCCAAAACCCAGTTACAGTCACAAATTTATTTGATAAACGCATCCTTATCAACCCCTTTAATTTGATTACATTTAATGTACCATATACTTACTACTACAATGACTTCTTATTCCACTATCCTGCCCCGTTAGTTAAAGAAGAAAAAGAGATGACATAGTAGCTAACTGTTCATTAATCACCCTACTTGTATTGGTGGAAATTTGTAACCTTTGGCATAACAGATCTAATATACGCTATATCTTCTTGACTAAGATCAGGGGCAAAAAATTCTGTTCCCCAATGTTCAGAGTGAAACATTGTAATATCGCCTTTGCTTAAGAAAATAGAGAACCATTTTATATTTTCCGTTTCAGCTATGTGTTCATATAGGAGATGATGTGCAACCTCATCTGTTAGACTGCAGTGAAAAATAGTTAAGTTTACATCTTCTGGCAACCTAGGATGGCTTTGAACTAAGGCGTTCATTTCCTTGATCACTTCTTTTTCTTCATTCCAACAATGGATTTCAACTGTATCCGACCTCTCAATGAAGTATTTCATTAACGGAACCCAATACCCATAATCTTCAGGCACCGGATATCCATCAACCCCCTGAAAGTATTCTGAAATGGTAAAATGTAATTGGTATTTCATTTAATTGCCCCTTCTTTCTATACATCAACAGTGAAGCTTGTTATTTACGGGTATAAGTAAAGCTTAGAATATATTACTCAACTAAGCACCCGTTAGTTGAAGAACAAGAAATAATTTTTATTGGTTAACGCTAATACTTACACCCCATATTCTTTGAACGTTCAGTAATTCCTGTTCATTGAATTCCATTCTATAAATATCAGGTTTTGATGTGCTATGTAAAAAATTCAAGTCATAGGTGCTATCGAAATATCCCATCATCAAGGTCATAATAGCCCCGTGAGTTCCTATCACTACTTTTTTATTTCTCAAAGTATCTAATAGTTCTTTTAAAACTTTTATAGCTCTTTTTTGACAATCARCATTTGATTCTCCTCCCTCTAAGGAGAAATTCGAATCGAAAAACGACTTTTCCAAAATCTGAACCAATTCCTTATCAGCTAATCTTTTGTTTTCAGAAGAAAATATCCTCTCTTTTAAATCCTCAAAGACTAAAACTTCTTGCCCTATTTGTTGAGCTATCTTTTCAACAGTCAATATTGAACGTATGTATGGGCTAGAAACAACTGCATCGATTTTTTCATCTTTCAATATGTCAGTTACTCGTTGAGCATCTAAATAACCTTTTTCGGTTAATCCTCTTGTTCTATCATTTCCTTCTTTTGGCGACTCACCGTGTCTCACCATATAAACAACTGTACTCAATATATTCCCCCTCAATAAGTTTCTCTTATTTTTCCTTCTTCAACTCTACTGCCCCGTTAGTTCAATAAGAAAAAAGGCTGTACTCCTTATTGAAGTAAAGCACCCGTTAGTTGAAGAATGGTTACGCATTCCATAGATTGAAATAATAAATTATTATTAAAAAATTTCCTCATTTTCGTTCTTAATTTTTTTTAACATTTGAGCAAATGTCTCTAAGTCAAATTCTCCTGCTAAGTAATATAGTTTTAACCAATACGCGTTGTCTTCTAAGTAGCTTTCAAGTGCCCTCCGTACATTTTCCTCTGTTAGCTCCTTCACGAAAACCATCGGATGTCCTGGAGCAATATAATTTGATTTCTCCCTACTCATCTCTGTTTCAAGATTTTTTGGAGTTGAAACAACTAAGTTATAAGTAAAACCATCATCTAATTCAACAAAAACATCAACATTGTCATCTTTAATATTTGAAATCTTGGATAAATCCGTTGGATATTCTATATTTATTATTTTCATTATTACACTCCTTATTTACCATATAGCTCTGTTAAGATTTTGATTACATCTTTTTCAATTCTTTGCTCATTCGAATGTTAGGCTACTATAGTCATTTTATTGATTTCTTCTTCAACTAAACTACCCCGTTAGTTGAATAAGAAAAGGGCTTTACCCCTTATTAAAGTAAAGCACCCGTTAGTTGAAGAACGTTTTTAAATTATCGAATAAAAAGCATCCTTACTTTGATTTCTCTTATAAACAAAGGGAGCTCATTTTAACTCCCTTTGACTTTTATTTAATGCTTTCGGCTATTGTTATGA
>NZ_JBFUJC010000320.1:0-3624 GCF_056401595.1 Paenisporosarcina sp. P4_E4_2
TGAAGAAATAATTACAGACAAGATATTTGGATTATGTAAAAGTCGATCAATCAGGTGGGCAAAAGAAAAATCTATTCAGCTTAAAGCTGCGGCAGTTCGTATATGGAAAATATGCTTAGACTAAAAACAAATCATATACTTGATGCTTTGGACGTAAAAAAAGACCATCGAAATTGTACTGCACCCCGAAAGTTAGACCACCAAATCTAACTTTTGAGGTGTTTTTTTGTGGTCAAATATGATGAAGGATTCAAGCAAAAAGTTGTTCACGCTTATTTAGCTGGTGAAGGTGGATATGCTGCCCTGGCTACTAGATTTGGAGTTCCAAGTAAAACGAATATAAGAAAATGGGTCAGTGCGTTTCAAGAATTTGGGAAACAGGGTTTGGTTACTAAAGAGGCAGATGCGAGTTATCCTGTTCAATTTAAATTAGATGTCCTAAACTATAAGTTAAGAACAAGAGATTCCTTTGAAGAAGTGGCTAGAAAATTTGGCATGACTGAACCGACTATGATTATTAATTGGTTGAGGAAATGGCAAAATGAAGGTGTTGAAGGGCTCTCTAAATCAAAGGGGCGTCGATCAATGTCTAACAATCCAAAGAAGAAAAAGAACGTGAAAAAATTGACGAAGGAACAACAGCTTTTAAAAGAAATAGAATTACTTCGTGCGGAAAATGCCTATTTAAAAAAGCTCCGAGCTTCAGGGATAAATATTCCGAGCCGACTGCTAAAACAGAATCCAGAGTCATCCATGAACTCAGAAAAGAATTCAAATTAGCCGTTATTCTTGAAGCAACAGATTTTCCAAAGGCCACCTATATGTATTGGCAAAAGCGATTTAACGAACCTAATCCAGATGAAGAGATTGAAAACATGATCAAGGAGATTGTAGACAAGCATGATGGAAATTACGGTTATCGTCGAATTGATATAGATTTACGCAAGAGAGGCTATAGCGTAAATCACAAAAAGATCCTTCGGATTACTAATAAGCTTTACATGACATGCAAATCCTTCACACGGAAGTCTAGGAAATATAGTACGTACAAAGGAACAGTTGGCACGACTTCAAAAAACCTTGTCAATCGTAGATTTTATACAAGCATCCCATATCAAAAACTAACGACTGATACAACCGGATTTAAATATTACGAGACGAATGCGAATGGGAAGTTAATCATTAAGAAGGCTTATTTAGATCCGTTCTTAGATATGTTTAATAGTGAGATTTTATCCTACAGGCTCTCAGAACGTCCAAACGCAAAAGCCATCTTGGATGCCTTGGATGAAGCAATAGAAATAGCAAAAGACTGCACCTATCGAACGACGATACACTCTGACCAGGGTTGGGGGTATCAAATGAAGTCATATGTAAAGAAGCTAAAAGATAACGGGATATTCCAAAGTATGTCCCGAAAAGGAAATTGTCTGGATAATTCGCTTATGGAAAACTTCTTCAGCATAATGAAACAGGAAATGTATTACGGGAAATTTTATCTCTCTTTTGAAGAGCTGAAGCAAGCAGTGAATAAGTATATTTATTACTATAACAATGAACGGATAAAAGCAAAATTGACTGGCATGAGCCCGGTTGAATACCGTCTCCATACCAGTCAACTAGCTGCTTAAATATTTCTGTCTAACTTTTAGGGTTCAGTACAAATGATGGTCTTTTTTAACTAAAGCATCCTTTAGCTTAATATTATTTATTTGCATTCTGTTCTTAGCAAGCGTTAATTCTTCTTGGATCGACTCCCACTTAGTTTAATAAGTGCATTACCTACAAAGTAATCAAATATTAACAGTCATTACTCATTAAAATCTAGATTACTTGGTTGTTTCGGTAAATGGTCTTGTGAAAGCATATTTGTCGTAGCTACTTTCTTATTCACTTCCTCAAAATTGAAACCGTCTGCCCATACTTTTCCTTCGCCAATAAGTAAAACGCCAAAGTGAATGGAGACACTTTCTTCTGGAACATCTAAAATGATAGAATAGTGATTCCACTCTGTAGTACCTTGAATAGAACGATTATCCATATTATCAAATTGAATTGTATCACCAGAAAAATTATCAATTCGAAGCCAAGCACCACATTTTGTCACCTGTTCTGTTTTTAAGAAACATGACATCTTTATTCGTTTTCCTTTGTAATCATCTGATTGGAAACCTTGCATCATTGTCGCAAATTGTTGTTCATTTGCCTTACCCTTCGCATAAAGCAATCCCGATTTTGTCCCTGTGTGGAATACATCTCCATCTACTATTAATTCATACAGTTCCGGATTAGAACCACTTAAGTTCCATCCTTTAATTTGTTCTTGTGTGTTCATATCATTCTCCTCCTTTTTCATTCGTACAACTATCATCACCTGACGATATTTTCCTGGCGGTAAGCCGTAAACATCTTTAAACTCTCGTGTAAAGGCCTCTTGAGATTGAAAACGGAATAAGAAGGCGATTGTTAAAATTGATTCATCTGTTTGTAACAGAAATGATGCAGCCGTCGCTAATCGACGTAAACGTATATATTCCCCAATCGACTTCCCTGTTTCTTGTTTAAATACACGTGATAAGTGATATTTCGAATAACCAATGACGGAAGGAAAAATATCCATTTGGATTTCTTCCGTCAGATTGCCCTCGATATAAGAGACTGTTTTTTGCGTTATTTCACTGTAATACAACTCACTCACCTCAAAATCATCATAACGAATAAATAGAAAGAATTTTTGATAAATATTGCTAAGATAAATTCCTTATTATATGTATAAATCTACTTATCTTTCTGTTTTTGACCACATTCAATTTCCCATCTCTTCAACTAACTGCCCCGTTAGTTGAAGTTTCAACTTAACTTGATTGGATCATTTTTCATGGATATTTCACTCTCATTTTTCTACCTAAAACGCTACCTTTCTAGATTTTATTCGAGTTTGCACCTAATATAATACTTTTGAAACCGAACCCCATGAGAGCTGAAGGAAAAAAAGCTGTTTATCTACTCGTATTGGTTGAAATTTGTATCCTTTGGCATAACAGATGTAATATACGCTATTTCTTCTTCACTAAGATTAGGGGCAAAAAATTCCGTTCCCCAATGTTCAGAATGAAACATCGTAGTATCACCTTTGCTTAAGAAAATAGAGAACCATTTGATATTCTCCGTTTCAGCTATGTGATCATAAAGAAGATAATGTGAAATATCGTACGTCAGGATTCCTCGGAAAATGGTTAATTTCATATCTTCTGGCAACTCATGATCGGCTTGAACTAAGGCTTTCGTTTCCTTAATCACTTCTTTTTCTTCATTCCAACAATGAATCTCGATGGTATCCGATTTCTCAATGAAGTATTTCATTAACGGAACCCAGTACGCATAATCTTCAGGCATCGGATTAGGATTAGGGAATGCTGGAATGGTGAAATGCAATTGGTATTTCATGTTTTAACTCACCTTCCCTTCTATAGATCAACAATAAAGTATATTTACCGAACGTTTCACTTTTAAAGAAAGCTTATCATTGGCTGATTCGTCCGCCATCCATCGATTCGTTTACTCAACTGGCATGTATAGTCCATACACAACCAGTTGACATAGCATCACAATCGGGAAGTATTC
>NZ_JBFUJC010000321.1:0-3614 GCF_056401595.1 Paenisporosarcina sp. P4_E4_2
ACAATACTCCGGGAATGCAATTATTAGGGGTTCTTGTGAAAATATTCACTTAAACTTTAGATAGCTTAGTTGTAGATCAGTGGGCTGATAAGTCAGCTGTTATTGCTAATTAACTAACAGGGCAGGTTAGAAATGTAGGATTAAGTTCGATCTGGAATAGCGTACTAGTACAAGTTCAGTAGGTTTTTTTAACGGATTCTGTTGATTTAAAATGAAGTTTGATAATTTGTAAAAAAGATTGATAATTTATAACAAAGTTTGATAAAACCCTGTATTAATATTTGGTTTTCTTTTGACCTTTAAACTCCAGCAGTATTGTTCAATTAAAGGGCCATTTTCTGGAATAAAGCGATTGCTCAAATGACGGAATTTTGAAATAATTGTTATTAAGTTAAAGGGCAGGATTTTAGAATATGGCCGAAACATATTGCATATAAAAAAATTAACATTAGTTTCTTATTTCTTTTTATTAGGAGGAAGAGTCGGATGGAAATAAAATGGATAGGTGTTAGCGTCCTCACCGGATTCTTTCTACTGGAGCTTGGTGCAATGGCTGCGTTCAGTTACTGGGGTTATCATATCAAGACAGGGGCAGCGGTCAAAATTATACTCGCGGTTGCTACGCCACTAGTAATAGCCACTCTATGGGGTATGTTTCTCTCCCCGAAGGCGTCGCTCCCCATCTTCTCCTTCCCCATACGAACCACGCTTAAGCTGGTTGTGTTCATTGTTGCTTCCGCAGCTTTGTACGCAAGTGGGCAAAGCGCGCTCGCGGTTACTTTTCTGACGGTGTCCCTTCTTATCGTGGCAGCAGTCTTTATCTTGAAGCTTCATAAAGTAAATATGTGAAGTGGATTAGTCTAAAACCGAACTTCAATAATCGGGCGTGATTGTTGAGCAACACAGGTAGAAAATGATCAAGCTTTTTTATAAAAATCGTTCTCGTGAAATATTTAAAGAGCCTGTTTTGATCAAGCTTTTTTTTAAAGCAGGCTCTTTTATATTGGGGAAATCAACTTAATAAGACGTATTTTTGATCAAACTTTTTTATAAACCAACACGTCGTTCCTGTTAAAATGGATACGATCCCTTGGAAATCGAACAAAAGTGATGCATTAATTCTAAAATCGTGTTATATTTAGTTTGAATTAAAGATATTTGAATTAAAGATATCGTGATTGAAGATAGTTAAGTGGTGATACTATTGGTTTTAACTCAAAAAAAGTTGCTTCCTGTTTCTGTTATTATTCGTGCAGCCCAAGCGATTCAGGAAGTGATCAGAAAAGATGCAGCAAGATTTGACTTGAATCCAACAGAGTTTGCTGTATTAAAATTACTTTATTATAAAGGCGATCAACCAATTCAATTGATTGGCAAAAAGGTCCTCATTTCAAGTAGTAGTATCACTTATGAGGTAGATAAGCTTGAACAGAAGAAGTTTGTTGTTCGTTGAGCATGTCCAAAGTGATTGAACTACTTAAACAATTAAGTAATCAAGCAAAGAAACTATAATTTTTTTAATAATTATCTCGAATTCGAGAATTATTAATTTGATATAAAAAAGGAGGAACCATAATGAATCATTTAAAGGGAATTCACCATGTAACAGCGATTACAAGTAGTGCAGAGAAAAACTATGAATTTTTCACATGTGTATTAGGAATGCGTCTAGTAAAGAAAACAGTAAATCAAGATGATATTCAAACGTATCATTTATTCTTTGCAGACGATAAAGGTTCTGCCGGTACAGATATGACATTCTTTGATTTTCCAGGTATTCAAAAAGGAACACACGGAACAAACGAGATTTATAAAACGGCTTTTCGTGTACCGACCGATGCGGCACTTGATTACTGGGTGAAACGTTTTGATAAGTACAAAGTAAAACATACAGGCATTAAAGCAGTATTTGATAAGAAAACTATTTCATTTGTTGACTTTGATGATCAACAATATATGTTAATTTCAGATGAATTTAATGAAGGGGTTTCATCAGGGACACCTTGGCAGAGCGGTCCGGTACCACTTGAATTTGCGATTACAGGTTTAGGACCTATTCATGTTCGTATCGCTCAGTATGATTATTATAAAGAAGTATTGGAAAAAGTAATGCTAATGCGTGAAATCGCAGAAGAGGGATCTATGCATTTATTTGAAATGGGCGAAGGTGGAAATGGTGCACAAGTGATTGTGGAGCACAATACGATTTTTCCAGCAGGCCGACAAGGATTCGGTACAGTGCATCACGCAGCCTTCCGCGTGGAAGATACAAAGGTATTATATGAGTGGATTGAACGTTTGAAAGAATTTGGTTTAGGTACGTCAGGGTATGTTGATCGATTCTTTTTTGAATCACTATATGCACGCGTAGCACCTGGAATCCTTTTTGAATGGGCAACAGATGGTCCTGGATTTATGGGGGACGAGCCTTACGAAACAGTAGGGGAAATATTATCGTTACCGCCATTTCTTGAAGGGAAAAGAGAACAAATTGAGGCATCAGTACGACCAATCAACACGGTTCGGAGCACACTTGAAATTGAAAAAGAGTACTTGTGAGGAGGTGAAATAACAAAAAATGGGCTTTTTAACTAATTTATTTGGAGCACAAAAAATGGAGGGAAAAACAATGTCAAAATTAAATATAGGTATTATTTTAGGATCAACACGTGAGGGGCGCGTAAGTCCACAAGTAGGAACTTGGGTAAAAGAATTAGCAGATAAACGTGGTGACGCAAACTACACTATTATCGATATCGCAGAATACAAATTACCACTTTTAGGTGAAGCAGGCGGCGATGCATCAGGGGCAGCTGCATGGTCAGAAATCATTGCAAAACAAGATGGATTTGTATTCATCGTTCAAGAATACAATCACTCTATTACAGGCGCACTAAAAAATGCATTAGATTACCTACGTGATGAGTGGAATAATAAAGCAGCTGGTATCGTTTCATATGGTTCTGTAGGTGGGGCTCGTGCAACAGAACATTTACGCGGGATTTTAAGTGAATTACTAGTAGCACATGTTCGTGTACACCCAGCATTATCACTATTTACAGACTTCGAAAACGGAACAGTATTCAAACCAGCTGACGTTCAAGCAGCTTCTGTAAACCAAATGTTAGACCAAGTTATCCCTTGGACAACAGCATTAAACACAATACGTAAGTAATTTTCAAGGATGAAAATCATAATAAAAACCCAAAATGTGCATGGTATCATGTACATTTTGGGTTTTTTTAAGTTGAATAAATTCTGAGGAAAATGATATCAAGATGATTGAAGGTTTTGTTCAGAAACTATAGAGAAAATATCATTTACCGATTTTATAAAAGAATATGAGGAAAACATGATGTACAAAATAGCTGGATAGTTAATGGAAACTAGCGCTTGCTTATCTAATGCTGGCCGGCAATTATATGCACTTAATATAATAATTTTTCTACACCTTGTGCAAACTAACAAGTGCTTTAATTTAACAATAGGCGATAGCAGTTAAGAATAACTGGTATCGTCTCAGTTCTCTATTTCTTTCACATCGATGAACTTAAATACAAGAAAAGTCAAAATAACACCTAGTGCACCTGCCATCAAAAAACTAACATTGAGAT
>NZ_JBFUJC010000322.1:0-3613 GCF_056401595.1 Paenisporosarcina sp. P4_E4_2
CTTCAACAGACTTGCGGATCAGTTGGAAGCGGGCTTCCGTGAAGCGGCTTCGAAATACCACATCCCACACACAGTGAATCGTGCGGGATCAATGATTGGATTCTTCTTTACGGATGAAACAGTAACGAACTACGACGTGGCGAAAACGTCTGATCTTCAACTGTTTGCAAAATATTACCGCTTGATGGCTGAGGAAGGCATTTTCTTGCCACCTTCACAATTTGAAGGCATGTTCCTATCTGCCGCTCATACATCTGAAGACATTGCGAAAACTGTGGAAGCATTCCATAAAGTATTTAAACAACTAGCTTAATACTCATGTCCTGGTACTCACTCGAGTATCAGGGCTTTTTTCAATGAAGAAAGGTGTGGTCTTGTTGCAACAGTCTTGGATAATCATACGTACTTTTATAATTGCAGCAGCGGCTGGTTTCATATTTGACCGAATCGGCATCTTTTTGCCATGGTTGCTAGGACCAATGGTTTCATTACTGCTTTTAAGGCAATATACTAAATTGCAATTTGAGTGGCCACGAATATATCGACAGATCGGTTTGATTTTCCTTGGTATTCAAATCGGCTCGTCTTTTACCAAAACATCCATAGAACTTATGTGGTTTGATTTTCCCCTGATGGTATTGATGACGTTGTCAGTCTCAGGTGTGGCACTATTATTAAGCCTGCTTTTTATGAAAATGTCTGGGGAAACCATTGCAACCAGCGTGTTAGGTTCTTTGCCAGGTGGGCTATCCCAAATGGTGTTGCTGAGTGAAGAAGTGGAATCAGCGAATTCCACCATCGTGACATTGATGCAGACGTTTCGAATCTTTGTGGTCGTGACGGTTGTCCCTTTTTTAACTGCATGGATTCCAAAAGGCAGTCATTTCAACGAAGCGACACTGGCTGAGTTGCCGACATTTAATGTTACTCATTTCATCATAGCTGTCTTACTTGGTACTTCCTTTTTTATCGCAATGAAAAAAATACATTTTCCTTTGCCTGAAATGATGGCACCTATTTTATCAATGGCCATTGTGCAGTTCGTGACAGATCATCCAGTTGTCGAAGTGCCTTCCATCGTATTAATTCTGTCTCAAATATTTGTGGGTGCTCATTTAGGCTTACAGCTCGAAAAAGTAAGAAATCAATTATCGATACGACTGTTCGCAGCGATTGTGCTGACAAACTTGGCGCTTATTGCATTTTGTGGATTCATTGCATACATACTGACAAACATTCATCCAGTTAACACGTTTCTAGATTTCTTTATTAGTGCAGCGCCTGGAGGAATTGCCGAAATGTCCATTACAGCATTGGAAACGGGTGCAGATTTGTCGACCGTCACCAGTTTTCATTTATTCCGGATTTTCTTTATCTTGCTGATTGCAGGACCTGTGATGACGTATGCATTGAAAAAATGGTTGAAAGCCTGATGTTTGATAGTGAGCGGTTGCTCAGACTGGCTTTTTTGAGTTTTCAACTGAAATAGAGCTGGTGACGTCTTAAAAAATAGTGAACTACGTCTGAGAAACTTTATGAACAACGAGAAGTTCTTCATGAAAGCATAAAGGCTCGTTCACTCGCATAAAATCTTTCACATAGCTTTGTGAAGGAGGACAAGAAGTGAATCAAGTTAATTGGAAGCTTCAAGAAGTTTTTTATTTCCCGGAAAGTTTTGGGGTGCCGACAAATGCTGCACGAATTGAGGTCAAGCCACAAGTAGAGTTTCAGCAAGTTAAAGGAGTAAGTAGTTTATATGGCATTTACCATATTGCAGCACATGTAGCTTTCCAACCAGGTGAATGTGAGCACCACGGAACGTCTGAATGGGTTTCAATCGAGGACTTGGACATGAATGGGGAAAACGGCTACTTTGAATATGCGGTGCCTTTATTCGTGGAATTACCTCCAAATTATGTTCATGGCAAAGTAGAACCTGAAATCCATCTGTCGGACGTTAATGCATCTGTCACCGATGAAAAAAYGTTGAAAGTGGAATGGAGCGTTACTTGCTCGTATGAACTTCCTGAACCACGGGAATCCTCTTCCGTAGAAGTATTCACTGAGCCTGTCAATTCCACTTCCGAGGAAAATCCGGTGGTCAAAGAAAATGTAGCATTGCCATTCTTCCTGAGTGATTTAAAAGACGGCTACTCCGTCTATGAAGTTAAATAATATCTTTTTGAAATAAAAATAAGATGAAAATTAACAAGCACAGCAGCAAGAAATCGAAGGTCGTCGGGATGAAAATGGTACGGATAAGTTCGAAAACTGTGATCGGCAAAATGATATGTTTGCAGTAGAAGCGGGTTTTTCGAAGCCACGGTGGAAGCAGATAAGGATTATATCCTCTTCGCATTGAGATTCCTCCTTTCAAAAATACTTGACGAGTTGTCGTGCAGTCCTATACAATAATCTCATCTTGGAAATACAATATGTTACAAAACTAAATAACAATGCATTGATTGGGAAGAGTAAAGTGGTGCTGTTTTCACAAGAGAGGGAACGTTTGGTGAGAGTTTCCGTTAACACACATTTGAATGTCGCCCATGAGCAGTTTCTGTGAACCTGTAAGTAGCAGAAACCGGTTAAAAGCCGTTATATAAACTTGAGAGCGTGATGATTTTTTTGTCATCTGCGAATAAAGGTGGTACCGCGAACAACTCCTTCGTCCTTTTTGTGACGACAGGAGTTTTTTTGTTTTCAAAAAAAGGAKGAATCGATTATGACTGAACAAAAACCAGAACTTTCAACGAAGTATGATCCGAAGTCCATCGAACAGGGACGCTACGAATGGTGGCTTAAAGGAAAGTATTTTGAAGCACAGCCTGAAAGCGGCAAAGAACCATACACCATTGTAATCCCACCGCCAAACGTAACAGGTAAATTACACTTGGGCCATGCTTGGGACACAACACTTCAAGATATTTTAATCCGCATGAAACGCATGCAAGGATATGATGCACTATGGTTGCCAGGAATGGACCATGCAGGTATTGCGACACAGGCAAAAGTAGAAGAAAAACTTCGTTCTGAAGGTAAGTCACGTTACGATTTAGGACGTGATGAATTTGTTAAAGAGACTTGGAAGTGGAAAGAAGAATATGCAGGTCATATTCGTACGCAGTGGTCAAAAATTGGATTAGGTCTTGATTACTCACGTGAACGTTTTACACTCGATGATGGCTTATCAAATGCTGTTAAAGAAGTATTCGTTAAGCTTTACAACAAAGGGCTTATTTATCGCGGCGAACGTATCATCAACTGGGATCCAGCAACGAAAACAGCTTTATCTGATATCGAAGTAATCCATCAAGACGTACAGGGTGCTTTCTATCATATGCGATACCCGCTCACAGATGGCACAGGTCATATTGAAGTTGCGACAACTCGACCGGAAACGATGCTGGGCGATACTGCAGTTGCGGTTCATCCGAAAGACGAACGTTACATGCACTTAATTGGCAAAACCGTTACATTGCCGATCGTAGGACGCGAAATTAAGATTGTTGCAGATGATTATGTGGATATGGAATTTGGAAGCGGTGCTGTTAAAATCACACCTGCACATGACCCGAATGACTTTGAAATCGGTAACCGTCATGACCTAGAG
>NZ_JBFUJC010000323.1:0-3588 GCF_056401595.1 Paenisporosarcina sp. P4_E4_2
GACAAGAAGTTTAAATATCTATCGAGCGATTTCGAAAATGGCCTGTGAAATTACACAAAAATATTCACTAAAGCTAAAGTATGTGGATGTCGGTGGAGGGTTTTTTRGAGGGCTTAAAGATAAACCCCAGTTTGATGAATATATCGAAGTAATTTCTTCTGAATTAAGCAAAGTCTTTAACAACGAAGATACGGTCTTAATTGTAGAACCAGGAACGTCGATTGTTTCCTCTCCATTTAGTTTTGTCACAAGTGTCGTTGATGTGAAGCAAACGAGTGCGAATCATTTTGCCACAACGGATGGTAGTCACATTAATATCAATCCACTGAAAAATAAGGGGATAAAGTTTTTTAGGGTTCAGTATAAGATTAGTGAGGATAGAAAGCTTATCGACAAACAAGTCATCTCTGGATTTACCTGCATGGAGGATGACCGAATCATGGTGCTAGAGGACGCTCCTCAAGTTTTGGTTGGGGATCAAATCATTTATGAAAAAGTTGGCGCGTATTCCATGAGTCTATCTCCGTTATTTATTAAGTTCTTTCCTGCTGTCTATGTCGAGAAAGATGGCGTGATGATGGAAGCTCGTGAAAAATGGACAGCTGATCATTATTTGTGAAGATATTTCTTTGGCAATTTGGAGGAGGAAGGCGCGCTCATAACTGTGGGAAAGGTGCACATAGATACGTGCGACGTCCCTTATAACCGAGGAAAAGGCGCTCAAACATGCTAGAAAAACGCTCATAAACCGGAAATCGGCGTTCAAAAATGGGTGATGCGCTCATAACCGGGGAAAAGATGCTCAGAAATGACARGTCGTTGCTCATAAACCAGAAATCGGTGCTCATAAGTAGTAGCACCGCTCAGCAACTAAAGGTGCGCTCAAAAGAAATGAGAGGAGCTTTTCAAATGAACATATTGATTCTTAGTTGTGGAACTAGGAATAAAATCGTTCAATACTTCAAAAAAGAGCTTGAAGGAATCGGCAAGGTCTACGCGACAGATTGTAGTCCTCTTGCACCAGCACTTTATGATGCGGACCAGTACTTCATCGTTCCAAGGATTGATCATCAAGATTATTTAAGTACGATTCTAGCAATATGTAAAAATAATGATGTCAAGGCTGTGTTTACGTTAATCGACCCGGAAATCAGTTTGTTAGCGAAACATCGAGAAGAATTTTTAAACGTTGGCACCATCCCGATTGTGTCTGATTTAGAAAACGTTGAGATGTGCTTTGATAAGTTTTCGCTGAATACATTTCTAATAAAAAACGGTTTTCATTCAATCAATAGCTATATTGATAAAGAAGAATTTTATCTAAATGTGGATGCTGGGGTTGTAGACTTTCCCGTATTTGTTAAACCAGTAAAGGGCAGCGCAAGTATCAATATCAATAAAGTGACATCAAAAGAGGAAGTTGAATTATTATTTAAAAACTATAAGAATATGATGATTCAAGAATTTATAGATGGGGTTGAAATCGGCGCGGATGTGTATATAGATCTCCATTCAGGTGAACCCGTCGCCATTTTCACAAAAGAAAAGCTTGCGATGAGAGCAGGAGAAACGGATAAATCCATTTCTATCAAAAATGAAAAACTGTTTGATCTTATAAAAAATTTTGTGAAAGTGATTGGTTTTAGAGGAATCATTGACATCGACATTTTTAAAGTAAATGGGGAATATATCATTTCGGAAGTGAATCCACGTTTTGGTGGAGGTTACCCGCATGCCTATGAAAGTGGTGTCAACATACCGAAGATGATCGTCCATAATTTACACAATCAAGTGAATGAAAATGTCATTGGTCGGTACGAAGAACGTATTCGGATGATGAAATACAACGAAATCAAGATTATTAAATAACTAGATGTTGAGAATTCAGTGGTTTGGAACGAAGATGAAGGAGCTGTGGAATATGTTCACAGTCAGTAATCTGAACCTGTTTTTTAAAAGACTGATTGATCTAGTTGGCAGTGGATTAGGATTGCTATTGTTATCACCACTGATTGTTGTGATTGTCTTGCTTATGAAAATCACGATGCCTGGTCCCGTTTTTTTTAAGCAAGAAAGGGTGGGGAAAAGCGGGGTAGACTTCCATATATATAAATTCCGAACGATGAAGGTTGACGTGGAAGCAGAGAGAAATTCAGATTTTTCAAAGGATGAAAATCGAATTACTACATTAGGAAAATTTTTAAGAAGGACAAAAATAGACGAACTTCCGCAGCTTGTCAATGTTTTGGTAGGAAAGATGAGTTTAGTAGGACCTAGACCAACAGTTCATATACAAGTGGAGGAATATACACCGATTCAGATGCAACGCCTTCAGATGAAACCAGGAATGACAGGTCTTGCCCAAGTGAACGGAAACAATTCTATATCGTGGGAACAACGAATTGAATATGATCTTTCATATATTCAAAATTATTCCATTTTACTCGATGTTAAAATCATCTGTAAAACGGTCGCGATTGTTTTATTTGGTGAAGAGAAATATAAAAGAGGTTAATTCTAGAAGCGCAATCGACGATTAAATTGTTTTAAAACGGTAAGGAGATGGAAATGAAGACAATCCTAATTGGCTCTGTTGATTCAAGTAAAGTGGTACTTGAAGAAATGATTAGACTGAACTTTCCGGTGGATCTCGTATTTTCACTGGATGAAAAATATTCAAAAAATGTTTCTGGATATGAACCAATTCATGAGTTGGCCGAAGCTCATCACATTCCATTCAGGAAGTTTAAAAATATAAACGAAGATCTCTATGTGAAAGAGATTACTGATCACCATCCAGATTATATTTTTGTGGTCGGATTGTCCCAACTCATAAAACCAGAAATTATTCATGCTGCAAGAATTGGAACAATCGGATTTCATCCCACTCCCCTTCCAAAATTCAGAGGAAGAGCCGCTTTAGTTTGGCAAGTCTTATTAGGCGTACGAGAAACAAAATGCTCTCTATTTTTTATAGATGAAGGCACGGACTCTGGCGATATTGTTGCACAGGAATCGTATGTAATTGAAGATTCTGATTATGCGATTGATGTTCAAGAAAAGAGTAATGAAGCGCTTCAACGCATGATGCATCGGGTGCTACCTCAGATGTTGGATGGAACCGTTACATCGGTTAAACAGAATGAGGAAGAAGCGACCTATCTACTAAAGAGAACACCTGAAGATGGACGAATCGATTGGCAAGAACCTGTAGAAGCAATTCAACGATTAATAAGGGCGGTTTCAAAACCATACCCAGGTGCTTTTTCTCATTATAATGGACAGCATAAATTGATCTTTTGGCGAGCGGATTATTTGGAAAATAAAAAATATGTCGGGATACCGGGGCAAATTGCACAAATTACGAGCGACTATATCGATATTGTTTGTAAAGGTGGGCTACTTCGAGTTACCGAGTTTGAGAATATTGATGATGTGCAAATGAGAGCGGGCTATAAATTTAAGTGATATTTCCAATGGAAAGTTAAGAAACAATCAGAGGTGAATGGATGAAGGTGTTGGTATTTGCACCACACAATGATGATGAGGTTTTAGGCGTTGGCGGCACGATTGCGAAGTATGCAGCGC
>NZ_JBFUJC010000324.1:0-3583 GCF_056401595.1 Paenisporosarcina sp. P4_E4_2
TGAGATAGGTTGTGGTCAAGGTGATACGACGGCAGTTCTTGCGTATTTAGTAGGGGATAGAGGCTTTGTGCACGGGGTGGACATTGCTCCACCTAGTTATGGAAGTCCAATAACTGTTGGAGACGCAGCAGAATATTTAATGAAATCAATGCTAGGAAAACAAATACGTATGGAGTTTGAGTTGGATGTGTTAGCAGCGGAAGTCGATTTTCCTGAAAACTCATTTGATTACGTTGTTCTGTCGCATTGTTCCTGGTATTTGAAATCGGCAGATGAATTACAAGCATTGTTGGAGAAAACGAAGAAATGGGCGAAACAATTGTGTTTTGCTGAATGGGATCCACGACTTCATACCATTGAGCAATATCCTCATTTTTTAGCGGTGCATATTCAAGCTCAATTCGAGTGCTTCAAAGAGAACAGCTTCTCAAATGTACGGACATTGTTCACACCAAAAGATTTAACGACTATTGCTGAGAGTGCTGGTTGGACGATTAACGATGAGCAATCTATATCTTCTACAAAGCTCCAAGATGGGAAATGGGAAGTTGATATGACGTTAAGTGATTACCAAAAAGAACTCGAGGAAATTAACCATATGCCATTGAAATTAAAAGAGCTAATCAAATCCGAAGTGAATTTGTTGGAAGAAGCCTTAAAGAACTATCCTTATTTACAATCGTTGTCTACATATGTTTTTACAGCGATCTAGTTGAGAAGACCAGGTCCTTTGTAGGGTTTCGGCTGGTGGCTATACGATGAAGTATACGAGAGTGAAAATGGATATAAATATCATGTGCTTCTGGACAACCCCTTGCAGGAAATGAGAATTGTTGCAGCAGATGTAAGGGTAGTTGAAGTAACAGCAAACAATAAATAAATTCATGATTAACTAATAAAACTCCCCTTAATGGATGGGGAGTTTTTATGTTTGAAAATAAAGATGCTTATGGAGGCTACAGCCCGGATTGAATGCACTTCGGCAAGCTGGACAAGTGGAGTTACAAGACAGATACTCATCAATGGTCAATTCATGCCCGCAAGCGCCACACAATATAGCTTTTTGATTGAACTGTTCAATTGGCCAAACTTGAGGAGAATCACATCCAACCTCTTCGTGGCAGGAGAAACAAGGATAATAGGTATCGCAACAATAAAACTTGATGGCGATTCGATCGATTTCTGAATGGTAATGAAGGCAGCGTGTTTCGTTATCGACATCATTCCCTTTTACTAGGTGTCCATGAATGATCATTGGTAATCTCCTTTTTAGCGCTATTGAAGTCATTTAACCATACTAATTAAAGGAAGTCATTCACTTAATAATAATTATGGAAAAATATTCTTGATAAACATTGTAGAACAACATACATCGTGTTACGATGTAAAAAGTTATTAATCATAAGGAGGGGTGTTAATGGATAAGGAAATCATGAAAGGCAGTATCGATATATTACTTCTGTCCATTGTAAATACAAAAGACATGTACGGTTATGAAATGGTGAAGACATTAAAACATAATAGTGGAGAACTTTACAACATGGGTGAGGGAACATTATATCCAGCTTTGAAACGTTTGGAAAACAAAAAATGGCTTGAATCTTATTGGGATAATCCAGAGGTCGGTGCCAGAAGGAAATATTATCGCATTACAGATTCGGGGAAAAAAGAGTTGGCCCGGAAGTTACAAGAGTGGAAGAAGATAAGTGACTTAATCAAAGTATGTTCGGAGGGAATAGCATGGATCAAACCATTGAAGCCTACATTAGGAAAATCGTAAGTGAACTTAATTGCGATGAACATGAAAAAAGTGAAATGACTGAAGAAATGACAGGGCATATCCTTTTATTGAAACAGGAATTTCTGGAGCAGGGATTTTCTGAATCAGAATCCACACATAAAGCATTGCAAAGCTTTGGGGATGAGAAAAGTATAGAAGAAGGATTCCAACACTCTATATTTCCATACTATAAAATGTTCAGAAAGATTAATTGGCTTTTATTTGGCATCTATTCTTTAATTGTTCTAAGTAACTTACTTTTCTTGAGGATATTATCGAGAATCATTAATTATAAATTTGATTTCAATCAATACTTTTATATCTCGCCAGAATCTAATGGATTCTTCGATTTAGCCACATGGCAACAAAATTCGAATTTGATCCCATTTGGAAATACTTTTGAATATTTAATGGGTGCGGATAAATTCAATGTGGACATTATCATCAACAATACGTTAGGGAATGTGTTGATTTTTATCCCTCTGGGCATTTTCCTTCCCATCTTATTTAAAAAATATCAATCATTCACTCAATTGATTGTGGGAAGCATGACCATAACGTTTACTATTGAAGTGTTACAGTTTTCCCTTCAAATTGGCCAGTTTGATATTGACGACATCATTCTCAATACGATTGGTGCGGCAGTTGGCTTCTTAATCATCAAGCTCTTGATGAGAGTAGCTAAGTTATCAAGATTGACGATATTTTATAAGACTACAAGTTAACCAAAATCTATATTTAATCCCTCTCGTTTTTTGATTTTTTAAGTCAAATGAAGGTTTTTCATACATCAACGCCAAAAAATCAGACTGAGAGTCCACTCAATATGAAGAAAACCGTCCACCTGTCCGAATCGAGCAGGAAAAGACAGGATTCAATGTCGAAATAGGAATAAGATAATTTTACGAGGTGATGGAATGAGTTGGATAGAAGCGCTGCAACGCTCAATAGATTATTTGGAGAATCATTTAGAGACTGCTTTCAAAATGGAGGATGCCGCTGCAGAAGCGAATGTATCTGTATTTCATTTTCAAAGAATTTTCATGGTTCTGACGGACATGAGTGTGATGGAGTATGTACGCCGCCGCCGGTTGACTCTTGCTGCAGAGGAGCTCGCATTGACGGACGTGCGAGTAATCGATGTGGCATTCAAATATGGTTATGAGACACCGGAATCTTTTGCGAAGGCATTCAAGCGGCAGCATGGGTTGTCGCCATCTGAAGCACGATCTTCAAAAAAAGGATTCACTTCCTACAATCGTTTGGTCATCTCTGTACAATTGAAAGGGGCGTTACCGATGAAGGTGCGAATTGAAGAAAAAGAGGCATTTCCGATTATTGGTGTGAAAAGAGAGTTCTCGTGTGAAAACGGGGAAAATACAAGAGAGATTCCAAAAATGTGGCAAGAAGTTCATCAAAACGGAGTGGATGACGAATTGGTCGCGTTGAATAATGGCGCAGTACAAGGAATGCTTGGAGTCTGTCGCATGATTGATACAGCTGCAAGTACTTTAGAGTATTGGATTGCTACTGCTTATGATGGAGACGAGGTTCCAGCACGTTATGACCGTATGGAAATTCCCGCGGCGACTTATGCTGTTTTTGAAGTAGTAGGCCCGATGCCTCAAGCAATTCAATCAATGTGGGAGAAAATCTACAGCGAATGGTTCCCGTCGAGCTCTTATCGCCCAAGCGGTTCAGCTGAAATGGAAGTTTATTCGATCGAAGATGCCAGTCAGGCAGATTATTATTCAGAGATCTGGATTCCTGTCGTAAATAAGTAGACCTTTACTGTGACAAATC
>NZ_JBFUJC010000325.1:0-3563 GCF_056401595.1 Paenisporosarcina sp. P4_E4_2
TCGCAAAAACCGTTTCTCCATGATAATGGATAGTCCAGTTCAAAGCTACTTGGCTGGCACTGACATTGTATTTTTCACC
Organism: Paenisporosarcina sp. P4_E4_2; assembly: GCF_056401595.1. Taxonomy (NCBI): domain Bacteria; kingdom Bacillati; phylum Bacillota; class Bacilli; order Caryophanales; family Caryophanaceae; genus Paenisporosarcina; species Paenisporosarcina sp. P4_E4_2. Next base: position 80 of record NZ_JBFUJC010000325.1, read on the forward strand.
AATGGCATCCAGTAAAGTTATGAGTGGTTTAGATTCTGCCAATCCTGCTTCCTTGAATTTGCGTTGAAATCTACGAGGTCCTTTGGCATCGTGAATCAATGCAGGATTATCATGAAATTTCCCAGTTAGTATTCCTGGCTCAAGTGGCGAGTAAGCAATGATGGAAATGCCTAATTCCTTCGCGCGATCCAGAACTCCGTTTTCCTCCATACGTCGGTCCAGTAAACTGTATTTCACTTGATTCGAAGCCAGTGTCAGTCCGTTTTCACTAAGAATCCGATGGGAATTGACCATTGCAGAAGCGTTGAAATTACTAACGCCAATATGGTTAATATGACCAGCTTTTACTAGCTCGATCATGGCCTGCATTTGCTTTTCAACGGATGAGAGTGAATAGGGTTGATGAATTTGGTACAAGTCAATCCTGCGATTTTGAAGAGCCTCTTTACGATTATTAATCGTTTTCGGAATGGAACCTGCTGTTCGAAGCATAGGCCACCATTTAGTCGCAATTCGAGCTTCTTCAGGGCTTGCACCTATATTTTCAAGCGCTTTCGCTAAAATTCTTTCGGACTCACCACCACCATATACTTCAGCAGTGTCAAACCAATTGATGCCGCCATCCAATGACGTTTTAATGATGTTTTCCGTAAGTTCATCATCCAGTGCTCCCCAAAATCTGCCAACGACACCTGATCCTTTACTGAATTGCCAAGTCCCTAGTCCAAGGGGGGACAGGTGTAAATCTGTTTGGCCCAGAGTCCGCTTTATCATAGTATTTTCCATATATATCAGCCTCCAAAAGGGCATATGATTTATTAGTTCCAACTCCAAGCACCAGTGTCTGGCTAGAAAGAAGCTTTTCGCTTTTATTGTAAAAGTGTACCATTTAGTCTCTTAAGATAGCGAATATGTAGCGGTTTGAAAGTTTCAATGAACTGTCCCATAATAGAAGGTAATAAATGATTAATTAATGGGGGAAACAAAATGAAAGATGATTTGGAATTTGATCTGGAAATGGCAAGAGAATACGATAAAGGCATTCGCCGTGCTCTACCAACTTACGATGCATTGTTCCGGATGGTTCAGTCATTCCTTCGTGCGAATGTAAACGACTCCGCAAAAGTGTTGGTCATTGGAGCTGGCGGAGGAAATGAAATCGTGACCTTTGGAACAGCAAATCCTACGTGGACTTTCGCAGGGGTTGACCCTTCAGAAGCCATGCTTGAAGTCGCTATGCAAAAAGCGAAAAATGCAGGAATTGAAGATCGAGTGTCCATACACACAGGGAYAATTGAACAAATCGAATTTAATCAAACATTTGATGCTGCCACATGTTTGCTTGTCCTCCATTTCGTTGAAACAGTTGAAGAAAAACTGAGTTTATTGAAAACAGTAAGAGAAAGATTGCAACCGGGAGCTCCATTTGTTCTCGTATCGATGTTCGGTGATCAATCGAATCCAGAATTCGATGAGCGGATGAATTTATGGAAATCGATTTGGCTGGATTTAACTGATTTAACGCAAGAAGATGTGGAGGCGATGGAAGAGTCGGTTCGTGAACTATCATTCGTACCTGCCACTCAGATTGAAGAACTCTTACAACAAGCTGGATTCGAGCGGGTGACACAATTCTTTTCGACCACACTATTTGGTGGTTGGATTGCACATGCAACAAAATAAAAGACAGGGCAGAGGCCCTGTCTTTTACTATTCAATCATGTAATTCAATTCTATCATGTGGGAATTAATGGGCGAAACCGAATAGGACGCTATTAGCATATGAATTTTGGCTATCACTGTAAATAAGAGAAAAGAACCGTTCACTTTTGTGAATGGTTCTTTTCATGTTCAAGTAACCATTCTTTTCGCCATGTTTCCCACGCAAATCCGGACAGAGATCCATTTTTTCCGACCACTCGATGACAAGGCACAATGAGGGCTAATTTATTTTTCCCGATAGCCGACCCAACTGCCCGAACTGCTTTTTGTCTATTAATTTGGTGAGCAATCTCGGAGTAGCTGCTTCGTTTACCATATGGGATGTGGATGAGCTCATTCCATACTTCACTTTGAAAAATGGTGCCGTTCAACGATGGAATTGTAAAGTGTGTAAGTTGACCTTTGAAATAAGAGTCAATCTCATGAAGGAAATGTTTGACGATTTCATTTTCATGGGAATGCTTTTGTTCTTCTACGAACAATACAGATATAAGATCTTCCTGTGTTGCTATTACTTCAATGAGTCCAATTGGTGAATTCAAATAGCCTCTATACATATGAACACCCCCTAGTCCTATTATAAATAACTTCAGTTCTGTATGCTTTTCAATTGTTGGCATTCAATTTTCAGACAGAAGTAATGTGTTACTATAAAGAAAAATGTCTTGATAAACGATTCTGTTTTTTATCGTACAGTTTGGTGCATGTTTAGCATGAGCCGACAAGTATGAAAGCCACATAAAAGGGGGGCATTGCCCATGAAAGAATTTGAATGGATAGCCATCAGAAACAATGATAATCGCTTTGATGGTCAGTTCTTTTATGGGGTTTCGACAACACTTATTTTTTGTCGGCCATCATGCCCTTCCAAGTTGCCACTTCGTCAGCACGTCTCCATTTTTTTATCACAGGGTGCAGCCTTGGAGGCTGGGTATCGTCCATGTAAACGATGTTGTCCAGATGATGTGGCATTTGTTCAGCCGCGTTCACAAATTGTCAATCAAACCATCGAAATAATTGAAACACAATTAGCAGAACCTCTTACATTGAAAAAATTGGCTGAGCAACTATTTGTTTCTCCAACCTATTTACAGAAAGTATTTTCGAAAGAAATGAACGTATCACCAACACGTTATTTAATGAAAGCAAGAATGGATCTAGCAAAACAGCAACTCCTAACGACTGATTTGCAAGTAAGCGATATTGCTCAATCTGTCGGYTATCTGAATGCCGCCCATTTCTCAACAGCTTTCCATAAATACACCAATCAGTCCCCAACACATTATCGAACGGAGGTTCAGTAAAGGAAGTACTTCTTATGCGTGAATACATAGCTTTAATTGCCTTAAGTCTGTTTTGGGGTATATCATTCGTATTCATTTCAATTCTTAGCGATTTCTGTTCATATGATAGTTGGATTGGTTGTCATACTGTGTGGAGTGTACTTAACCACACGTCCAAAACTCACTTTTCTGAAGTGAGTCAGCTTATTGACAAAAGAATAATAATTAATATAAAAGTATAAAAATTGAGATCTTATTTTTTGCATTCTATCGAAAAAGATTGTGGTCGGTTATTTCTTTCGCTTTCCGCGGACGAAACGCAAGCCTCCTCGGCTCAGCTGTCTATGACAGCTGAGCCTGTGGGGTCTAGCTTGTTTCGTTTTTCCGCAGGAGTCTTCAGAAATAGCCAACCACCTTCCAACTTAAATATTTTGCAGAGACACGCTTACAGAAGCAATTTCTTTTGATTGGAGTGGAGG
>NZ_JBFUJC010000326.1:0-3525 GCF_056401595.1 Paenisporosarcina sp. P4_E4_2
GTTACCGGAATTCGTAAGACATCGTAATATGGTGTCTTTTGAAAAACATAATCAAAATAGGCATGGTCGTAATCCCAACCTCCACCTACCGTAAATCCATGACTTGTTAAAAACTCTTCTAGGTGACCTTTTTCAAAACGTCTTCCTTCTATTGAAGAATTAAGTTCTATCAAATAAAAAACCTCCCGTCTTCTATTAGAATGGACAGGAGGAGTATGGTTTTATTCGTAACTGGAAAAGAAAACATCAATCACGAGTACAGTTTACTTCATTTATTAAAGTGAAGCTTTTAAAATAGCGCGTACATCGCCTGCTTCTAATGGTACGAAGTTTCCGAATGGACCGTAAACCATAGCTTTTTCAACCATCGATTCAATTTTAGAATCGTCGATGTTATAGTCAGCAAGTGTCTCGGGCGCTCCTATTGAAGTCCAAAAAGCACGCAAGTTATCGATTCCTTCATTTGCTATTTCATCAACCGTCTTGCCTTCAGGCTCTACGCCAAATACATAAACCGCCAATCTGGCAAAACGTTCTGGATCAACTTTGATATTATGACGCATCCAATGTGGGAAAAGAATTGCTAGTCCACCTGCGTGGGGAATATCATAAATTGCTGATACTGCATGCTCAATATCGTGAGTTGCCCAGTCTCCTTGGTACCCCATTTGCAACATGCCGTTTAAAGCAATTGTTCCTGAGAAAAGAATGGTTTCACGATGTTCATACGAGTGTAAGTTGTTCAGTAGTTTTGGTGCAGTTTCCATAATGGCACGCAATACGCCTTCACACATTTCATCTTGAACCGGTGTACTCGTAGCGTTATTGAAATATTGTTCAAAAATATGAGACATCATATCCACAATTCCATAAACCGTTTGATCTTGCGGAACTGAGAAAGTGTATGTAGGATCTAATATAGAGAATTTAGGGTATACCAATGGGCTGCCCCATCCGTATTTTTCCTGTGTCTCTTCATTAGTAATAACCGATCCCGCATTCATTTCAGAACCAGTTGCAGCCAATGTCAATACTGTACCAAAAGGCAATGCCGTTTCAGGTACTGCTTTACGACTGACAAAGTCCCAAGCATCTCCATCATATTTTGCACCAGCAGCAATTAGCTTCGTACAATCAATGACAGAGCCGCCCCCTACCGCAAGTAAAACATCGATATTTTCGTTCTTACAAATTTCTACGCCTCTTCGGACGCTTGAGATTCGTGGATTCGGGTCCACTCCACTCAATTCAAATACTTCCAAATCCACCGCTTTTAAAGTGGTCATTACTTCTTCATATAGACCATTTTTCTTAATACTTCCGCCACCATAAACGAGCAGTACTTTTTTGCCGTATGTAGGTAATTCTTGTTTGATCTGTTCAAGTTGCCCTTTACCAAAAATCAATTTAACAGGGTTATAAAATGAAAATGCATTCATTTTTATCACGCTCCTCTATTGAGTATTATGTACATAATCGCCCGTAAAATCAAAGAAAAGAGCTTAAAATAAACGAAAAAACGCCTTGTCTCCAAAGAGACAAGACGCGTTTATTTTTATACCCAACCACGGAAGCGAGAAGCTTCTGCAGTTTTACGAACACCAACCATATATGCCGCTAAACGCATGTTGATGTTGCGTGTTGTTGAAACAGTGTAAACATTTTCAAATGCGTCCACCATTTTTTTATAAAGTTTTTCATTTACTTCTTCTTCTGTCCAGTAATAACCTTGATTATTTTGAACCCATTCAAAATAAGATACTGTAACACCACCTGCGCTAGCAAGTACGTCAGGAACAAGTAAAATGCCTCGATCAGTTAGTATTTTTGTAGCTTCAGTAGTAGTCGGGCCATTTGCAGCTTCTACTACGATGCTCGCACGAATGTTGTGTGCGTTTTCAGAAGTAATTTGATTTTCAATTGCTGCCGGTACTAAAATATCGCAATCTAATTCAAGTAATTCTTTATTAGAGATTGTATTTTCGAACAATGTTGTTACCGTTCCAAAACTATCACGGCGATCCAGTAAATAATCAATATCTAAACCATTCGGATCATGTAAAGCTCCGTATGCATCTGAGATTCCGATTACTTTAGCTCCTGCATCACTCATAAACTTAGCTAAGAAACTACCAGCATTACCGAAACCTTGAATGACCACACGCGCCCCATTCATATCGATACCGCGTTTTTTTGCAGCTTCTTCCACACAGATTGTTACACCTTGGGCAGTAGCGCGTTCACGTCCTTGAGAACCTCCAAGAACAATTGGTTTACCAGTAATGAAACCTGGTGAGTTAAATTCATCAATACGGCTATATTCATCCATCATCCAAGCCATAATTTGTGAATTTGTAAATACATCTGGAGCTGGAATATCTTTAGTTGGTCCCACAAATTGACTAATCGCGCGAACATAGCCACGACTAAGTTTTTCAATTTCGTTCATCGACATTTTTCGAGGGTCGCAAATAATTCCGCCCTTACCACCACCATAAGGTAAATCAACGATTCCGCATTTCAATGTCATCCACATTGATAATGCTTTCACTTCATCTTCAGAAACCTCCGGGTGGAAACGTACGCCACCTTTAGTAGGTCCTACAGCGTCGTTATGTTGAGCACGATAACCCGTGAATACTTTTACTTTACCATCATCCATTTTAATTGGAATACGCACTTCAAGCATACGCAATGGTTCTTTTAAAAGTTCAAACATTCCTTCATCATATCCAAGTTTGTTAAGAGCGTCCTGAATAACATCTTGTGTTGATGTGAACAGGTTTAGATTTTCAGCCATTTTTTAGTTTCGCCTCTTTATTCATAATGATTACGTCGCAATCATTGTAACATAATTATTTTTATTTTTTAACACTAAATATTATTTATTGAATACTTTTTGAATTTTTTCGATTGCCCAGTCCAATTCTTCTTTTGTAATAACCAATGGAGGAGCAAAACGAATGACCGTATCATGCGTTTCTTTACATAAAAGTCCAAGCTCTTTCAATTCCTCACAATAAGGACGAGCTTCTGTGTTTAGTTCCATTCCGATAAATAATCCGCGACCACGTACTTCTTTAATAGAAGAATGTTCGATTTTTGACAGTGCATCTTTGAAATAGTTTCCTAGTTCTTCAGAGCGTTCTGCTAACTTCTCTTCTGTCAATACATTCAAAGAAGCAATCGATACTGCACATGCCATTGGGTTCCCACCAAAAGTTGAACCATGAGATCCAGGGTTAAAAACTTCAAGAATTTCTTTGTTGGCTACTACGCAAGAGATTGGGAATACTCCTCCGCCAAGTGCTTTACCCAAAATGTACATATCTGGATCAACATCTTCCCATTCACATGCGAACATTTTACCAGTACGGCATAGTCCTGCTTGAATTTCATCTGCAATAAATAGGACGTTGTTTTCGCGACAAAGTTCACGAGCAGCTTTCATGAATCCGGCTGGAGGAATGACAATGCCTGCTTCCCCTTGAATTGGTTCAATCAAGAATGCCGCTGTATTCGGTG
>NZ_JBFUJC010000327.1:0-3523 GCF_056401595.1 Paenisporosarcina sp. P4_E4_2
GCTTTTTCTTCAGATGTAGTTTCTTCAGATTTAGTTCCTTCAGTCGTTGTAACTTTTTTCTCTTCATTGTCTTCAGTACAAGCTGCAAGAACTAAAGAAAGTGAAGCAATAAGCAATAATAGTTTTTTCATCATTCAATCTCCTTTAATATTGGGAATATTTAGTTATATTACCATGGATAAACTTTCCTGTAAAGGAACTACCAAATAGAGAATCTTATAATCAAAAAAAAGCAAAGCGGTACAACTTTTTTACAAACAGTTAAAATTGCTTCTATACGGTGTGACTTTTTTATTAACAGTACAACTTTATTTCAAATTTACATTAAATCTAGGCCATTAGAAAAAGCCGCTTTGTTGCTTTGAAATAAAGTTTGATCAAAGATACCTGACAAATCAGTATTTTACGATAAATAAAAATGAATCCATTTTGAAAAAAGATTGATCAAAATGGATTCATATCCAGCAGATTTAAGTATCGGTTTTATAAAAAAGTTTGATCATTTTCTACCTGTGTTGCTCCACAATCGCGCCCGATTGTTGAATACTATTTCATTGTGTCGCTTGCGCTAAATCCAAAACATTTACGAATCCATCCGTTGAGATCTACTATTGAAATAAATTGAATATGATATCAGCTATGTAAGTTTCCAGAAATGCGGCTACAATGATTATCGGTATAACAAAGATGGCGTAAGTTCTTATTGTCTCTAAGAATTTTTTAATAAAAGATATTCCTTCTTTGTCTTTCTTAAATATATTTCTTATCTTTACTCTAACAACTTGGTTTAATTCAAAAAGAACCGCTGCAAGTAAGCATAAAGCAAAAACTTCAAAAACATAATGAGGAATAGTAGAGATTATTATCTCAAAACCTTTTTTAAAATCGGCTTGTAAACCAATTCCAAAAAGAATCCCAGGCAGAGAAACAGTTGAAATTATATTTATGAGATATAGAAATTGTATTGGAATTAAGGCTAAGATAAGCATTTGTAAGGGAACCATAAATCCGTTATTAACAATATAGGACCATAGTTTATCTATGCCTGTAGATTCTTTTACTTGGTTCGATAACTTACTTTTTGCTCCTTCCATTACTTCTTTTAAATCCGGATTGATTATGTAGGTTATTATAGTTGCAATAATTGTTATGGCTGCTGCAAATAAAAAAAATTTAACAGCTCTCTTAACTATAATTTTTGGCATAGTAGACACCATAATTTAGAACCACCCTCCTTAATTTATATAGCTAATACATTATCATATTATTCAACTATATGGCCGCCTTGTAAAGGCTGCCGGTTATTCAACTAAAGCGCCCGTTAGTTGAAGAGTATATGAAGACATGGAATTATTTTATTAATTCTTCTCCTGTTAAAATTTCATATAGGTCTGCTGAATCTTGCTTTGTTAATTTTACATATCTATCGCTATCGGTAACTATCTCTAGATTTTCATCATTTGGGCTAATCCATAGTAAATAAGACGCTATTTTGTCTTCGCTGCCGTTGCTATTCTTAGACGGAAATTGAAATTGGTAGTCAGCATAGCGTGCCATTTCTACTTTTTCATTTTCCCAATTAGCATTATTAACTATATCTATCGCTTTTTTCACCTGTTTTTTTGAGTGACTTCTTCGAAGTCTTCAAAAATGTTTTCTTCACCAGTTCGTTTCTGTATAGTTATTTTTTGGCCAATCATTTCATCCAAACAACCCGAAGTAACTAGCAGAACGCTTAGTAGAGAAAAAAACAGTATTATTTTTCTCAATCTATTCCCCCCTTATCTTTACTTTCTTATTAAACTAACCTGCCCCGTTAGTTAAAGAAGATAAAGGCCTTACTCCTTATTGAAGTAAAGCACCCGTGATTTGAAGAAGACTTATTTTAGAGTTGACACAAACTGTGACATGAAAAATGACGGGTTTCCCCGTCTAATTTAGCTTATCTAGTTTGTCAGAAATAGTACGTAGTATTTTGTTCTTTTCCTGCTGTATTTTTAAGAATTTAATCATAAACCAAATCACAAATACAACTGGTGCTATGTAAAAAAAGATAGTTATGATTGGTAAAAAAGCCAAAACTGAATCATAGCCCATTTATAAGCCTCCTCTAATTTTGGTAATTATATCATAATTAGGAATGTGTTTACGATTTATTAGTTAGTGAACAAAAATGCTTCACACCTTCTTGAAGTAAAGCAGCCATTATCCTCTGGATACTCTTTCTTCAGTTCTTCCCTGACGAAGACAATAGCCTTTTCAATAGTTAATATATTTCTCTCGAACCAACTTTCACCCATTTCTCTTACCAACGGGTGAACCAGCCCGATTCTACTAATAATTACAACATACTCAAACAAAACATTTATCACGCTATCATTTAATCCCAATACCTGCAAATCCTTAACCAGTGTTGCATCATTATCAGAATTAACTCCATTTTGTTTTTTAAGAAAATCAATTGGTGTCAAAGATGTAAACCGTTTAATAAGCCATTCATCGGGAGTCATTCCTGTTTTAGCTTTACATAGTTCTTCAAGTTTTGCGTGCCATTCCTCACTTGTCATTCCACGAGCTACTTTTAATCGTTCTTCAATTGTCAATCCGTTTATTTCTTTAAATCGTTCTTCATCATTCGTCATCCTTTACCTCCTTTATGTATTTATCTTTCTTCAACTAACCTGCCCCGTTAGTTGAAGTAGGAAGAGTGCTTAAACAAGCCAAGCAATTCACCTATGTTTCCCTAGATGAGTATCTTATTGTTGATGCCACTTTAATTAAAGGGAGGGAACAACATGGGATACTTTGTTACTGTAGAACCTGGTGTAAGGATATATGTTGAGGATGTAAACCCGGAGGGAAATAAAACAATACTATTTATACATGGTTGGCCATTAAACCATAAGCAGTATGAATATCAGTTTGATGTTCTTCCAGCAATGGGATATCGATGTATAGGCATCGACTGGAGGGGGTTCGGTAATTCGGATAAACCATTCCATGGCTACAACTTTGACAGATTGGCAGATGATATCCATGCAGTAGTAGTCGCGTTGCAGTTAAAAGACTTCACACTAGCAGGACACTCTACAGGAGGGGCAATCTCGATTCGATATATGGCTCGACACCAAGGTTATGGAGTATCCAAACTTGTCCTCATAGACGCTCAATCTCCGTATAGTGTTCAAGAAGAAGTTGCAAATATGTTCATTTCAGGATCACTTAATGATCGACCTAAAATGTTGCAGGGATTAAATGATCTCTTCTTCTTCCAGTATCTTACCACCCCATTATCGGACTGGTTTTTTCAGCTAGGATTACAGGCAGCCGGTTGGTCGACTGTAGCAGTCATGAAGACACTAAGAGATGAGAACGTGTACTATGATCTTGACAAAATACTAGTACCTACACTGATTATTCACGGAATACATGATAAAATTGTTCCGTTTGATAAAGCTCAGGAAACAAATACGCTAATAAAAAATTCACTGCTTGTTCCATTTCAATACAGCGGTCATGGTCC
>NZ_JBFUJC010000328.1:0-3504 GCF_056401595.1 Paenisporosarcina sp. P4_E4_2
CGCATATATGGCTTTTTTCCAACGTGCATCAGGTTGCATCTTTTCATTTAATGAGGCCGTCATAAGAAAGTGTCGGATATTGACAACAAACGTATTAAGAACAATTAAGATAGGGTCTACACCTGTTGATAATAAAGTTAACGATATGTATTGTGCAGCACCAGCAAAAACGAATATACTCATGGCTGTTGCTTCCCACATAGACAACCCGGTTGTTTTTGCTAGTAATCCAAAGGTTAATGCGATAGGAAAGTAGCCAATGGCAATGCTTAACCCAGCTCTTATTCCATTCATAAATGTCATTGGTCGAATTCCTCCCGCTTCAAAGTTTAATATATTATACATCTGTATGGTAAAGTAAACAATAAGAGGTGAAGAGATGGAACAGATGAGACGTAATTTAGGCCTACAATTAAAAATGATTCGACAACAACGCGGGATGAGTTTAGATGATATCGCCAAACTGACGGATGTAAGTAAAGCACAATTGGCGCAAATGGAAAAAGGTGAATCCAATCCTACGGTTTCTACCATTTGGAAAATTGCAGACGGACTTAAAATCAGCTTCTCATCTTTATTGCAACCACCGAGGCTGAATGCAAAAAAAATATCACCTACAGATATTCCTTTTTTAACAGAAGACGAAGGCCGTTACCGTGTAWTTTCCATTATTCCGTATGATCCAAAACGGGGCTGGGAGTTTTATCGGATTGAAATGGATCCTTTATGTTCTTATGAAAGTGCCCCTCACCTGAAAGGTGTCGAGGAATCGCTTACAATAGTAGATGGACAACTGAAAGTCATCCTTGAAAGTGAACAAGTTGATTTACTAAAAGGAGACACACTTGTTTTTTCCGGAAATCAGACACATCGGTATGTGAATAATAGCGAAGAAACGACGGTCATTCATTTAATCATCCATTATCAGTATGTTTGATGTTGGCAGTCGACGGGGAAACTGAAGGATAACTATAATTTTTTTGAGGATGAGGAACATGTTCGATTGGTTAACAACTGAAAATTTATTGGAACTAACAAGGGACTATCGTTCACTGGGACCTCTCATTGGCTTCCTGTTACCATTTTTAGAAGCATTTTTACCGTTTTTACCCCTATTTGTATTCGTTTTTGCAAATGCTAGCGCATATGGTTTATGGATAGGGTTTTTATTATCGTGGGCGGGGACAGTTGTGGGTTCATATTTAGTTTTCTTACTGGTTCGAAAATATGGACGGGCRCGCTTTCTTCGTTTCATGACCAAACACGAGCGTGTTCAAAAATTAATCCATTGGGTTGAGACCCATGGTTTCGCTCCATTATTTTTGCTGTTATGTTTTCCTTTTACCCCGTCAGCATTAGTCAATTTGGTAGCAGGATTGTCTAACATGAAAAAGAATTCTTATTTATGGACATTGTTGGCTGGGAAATTTGTGATGATTTTGACAATCAGCTTCATCGGTTATGATATCAAAGCCCTAATTACACAGCCGATACGGACTGCTATTGTCATTGGCGTTATCATTTTGCTTTGGTTCATCGGAAAACAAATTGAACGTAGATTGAATGCACGGGTGGAAGCTAACTTTTTATTGGTTCAAAAAGAACGACAGGAAGGGAAGGGGCCAACGGTTTGACTTCAATGAAAAAAGAGGCATGGGAATGGTTAAAAGCGATTGTCATCGGAGTAATGATCATTGTCATCATTCGTTCATTTCTTATCACGAATTATGCCGTCTCTGGCCATTCGATGGAGCCTACACTCCACAATTTGGATAAAGTACTAGTGAGTAAAATTTCGTATTCCGTTGGTGATATTGATCGTCTGGATGTTTTGGTTTTTCATTCCGCTGACAATGAAGATTTTGTAAAACGAGTCATTGGAATACCAGGAGATGTCCTCACGTACAAGAACGACAAGCTCTTTATCAACAACCAAAGAGTGGAAGAACCGTATTTGCAGTCATATGATGCCTATCAAAACCCCGACGACCGATTAACAGAGAACTTTACGCTTGAAGGAATCACTGGGGCAGTACGTATTCCCCCTGATTCGTATTTTGTTCTTGGTGATAATCGCAGACAAAGTTTGGACAGTCGTTATTTTCAATTCGTCAACAAAGAAGATATCGTTGGAAAAGTAGTCGCAAGGTACTGGCCACTTGAATCAGCAACAATGAATTTCTCAGGTGAAAATCCCGAATAATTTCCCCCTCTTGCAGTAGTTCGGTACAATAGAGGGAAGGAAAATATTCGGGATTTTGTTTGTTTTTTATACATGATTTAATAGGGGGGCATGGATGTGTCATTACGATTAATTACCGGACGAGCTGGTGTAGGGAAATCTGAATTCATGCGGCATGAAGTAACTGAAAATGCCATGAGTAATCCACTGGGTGCGCCTATATTTTTTGTGGTACCTGACCAAATGTCCTTTTCCACTGAATTTGCACTTTCAGCAATGGATCATTCAAAAGGAATCATCCGTACACAAGTCACTACATTCAAACGACTGGCTTGGCGTGTATTACAGGAAACAGGAGGGATAAGCCGTCAGGAAATCAGTGGATTCGGCTACCGCATGTTAATCCGCCGATTGCTTGAAGAACACAAGGAAGAGTTCTCTCTTTTTAAGCAAGCCGCCAATAAACGAGGATTTACTAACCAGATGGAAATGTTGTTAAAGGAGTTCACCCGATACTGCCTTGACGGTACAACTTTAATTTCTCTTGAGGAATCTCTTAAACAACTGAATGCCCCGCGCACTTTACAAGATAAGTCACATGACTTGACGGTTTTGTTGCGTGCTTTGGAGGAACGGCTTGGAACTGCTTATATTGACAGCGAAGGTTACTATGCTTTGCTGTCCAAGCAAATTGTTCAATCGGAATTAATTGCTGAGGCGGACGTTTATATTGATGGTTTTGTGACGATGACAACCCGGGAATACGAAATTATCGGTGAACTGATTAAACATGCGAAACGCGTCACCATTGCACTGCCTTTGGATGATGAAAGCCTTGATTTGATGGATGAGCAGTCATTATTCCACAGTGCCGCTAAGACTGCAGAACGTTTAAAGGAAGTGGCACGTACTGAATCCATAGCAATTGAACCTTCAATCCATTTAAACGAAAACAAGCGTTTTATGACAAATGAGATTAAACATATTGAAGCGAACTTACATAGTTATCCCGTACCATCCATTGACGATCATAATCATGTACTTGTGGTGGAAGCGGACAGTAGAAGGGCAGAAATTCACGCAGTTGCAAGACGTATCCGAAGTCTTGTTCGTGACGATCAGCTTCGCTATCGTGATGTTGCGATTTTATATCGCCAACCCGAAGTGTACGATGAATTGATTGAAACCACATTTGCTCAATACGATATTCCTGTATTCATCAATCGGAAAAAGGCCATGCTTCATCATCCATTGGTCGAATTCAGTCGTTCTGTTTTTGAAGCAGTTTTAAATGATTTTCAATATGAGCCAATGTTCAGGGC
>NZ_JBFUJC010000329.1:0-3502 GCF_056401595.1 Paenisporosarcina sp. P4_E4_2
GTCTTACGAATTCCGGTAACTGTGAAAAGTGGAGATTTTGAACAGGCATCGGCCAAATTGGAATGTGGCGTCCCTTTCTTATTAAGACATTGTTATCAGTATGGCATTGATGACGAAAAAGATGCCCTTTTTGGAGTTGGTGGAGGAGTAATGAATCAATTCCAAAAACCGACCAATAAAGATGCACCGATCAGCAATAAACTTGTCGTTCAGGGCGTGGAATTGCTTAAAACTCTAGATAGTCGTTTACAATAGGAAAGCCCCGTTCAATGAGCAACATTGAACGGGGCTTTCTTCATATAAATCATTGTGGAGGTAAAATTTCCGGTCGATTACTGACAGGCTTCCAGTGAGTGACCCCATCATCTTCATCGAATGAAATGGTTACATCTTGAACACCTTGTTGATGAAGAATTAAATCTACAAGATGATCTCGAATGTCATCAGCCTCTGCAAAAGAGATTGAAGGGTCCACTTCAGCAACTAGTTCAACATGTAAAAACTCGCCTTCTTTAATTACTGCAAGCTTTTGAATATCTTTAACGTCTTTATGTTCAAATACGAGATGCGCAATATGGTTCAACATTTGTTCGTCCGTTTCCCCGATTGCTCCACGTGCATTTTCCAGGAAAACGCGACCAACAACGTAGAACATCATTAAACCAATCATGATGGAAGCGATACCTTCTGCTTGTAAAAAGCCTGTGAAATGAGCGATTAACACTGCGACAAATGCCAGAACTCCACCGCTTGTTGCCACTAAATCTTCCATAAAGACTAATTTTGTTGCGGGTTTCGCTCGATTTAAATGGCTAAAAGCGAGTGTTAAAGGTGCCAATCCTGTTGCTTTAGGCACACCAGCTTCGTGTAGTACTTCTTTTGCCGCTTTATAAAGTACGAAAGTTTCTAATATGATTGCAATAGCTAATACACCGAGAGTAATGAATAAACCGCCTGATTTAGCCGGATGTTGTATATGATGCCATCCTTCTATAACAGTCTCATAAGACAATATCCCAACAATTAGAACTGCTCCTAGACAAACTAAATTGACGACTCTTCCGAAACCATTTGGAAAACGGGGTGTAGGAGCTTTCTTGGAAAGGGCAGAACCGATGAAAACAAAGAATTGGTTTGCAGCATCCCCAATGGAGTGCATCATTTCTGCAAACATAGCTACATTTCCTGTGAAGAAGAATGCTACACCTTTTAGTATTGCGATTACTGTATTGACGATAGCCGCTAACAATGAAGGCTTATTTCCTTCTTTAAGTAGTCCGAAAAATTCTTTCATATAATCCTCCTATTAGGATAAAATTTCTAGTTCGACTCGATCAATGTATGAAAGAGAATGGACACTGTCATAAAWGGTTAATGAATTATGCTTTGGTAAAGTGGAAAAACGTAATTCAATTTCATGCTTCAATCGTTGATCGGAAAGTGGGATATCTTTGATACGAAGACTTTCAATGACCATCTCTTCTGATTTAAGAAAAGAAACCAAATGTTCGATCGAACCCGATTCAGAAAGGAGAACCTTCATATATACTTCCTTCATTCGAAGACGCTTAGGACCAATTTTAGAAAGAAGTGGAGGAAGAACCTCAATCCCAACCAAAACAATCAGTACACAACTCGTCGCCTCTACATAAAAACCTGCCCCGACAGCAATTCCGATTGCACCAGCACCCCAAATCATTGCAGCTGTTGTTAATCCGGTAATACTGTCGTTACCTTTTCGCAGTATTACACCCGCTCCTAGAAAACCAATTCCACTAACGATTTGGGCTGCCAGCCTTAAAGGGTCCATGGTTATATTCACACCGTCTCTAGCTTCTGCCATATAAGCTGACTCAATAGAGATATATGTAAGAAGACAGCTGAAAGTGGCAATAACCAAACTTGTCTTCAAACCAACTGGTTTCTTTTTAAGTTCCCTCTCAAGACCAATTATTAAACTTAATAATGCAGCCAATCCTAATTTCATCAATATTTCAGTATGTATAAATCCGTCAACAATTATTGAGCCCATAAGCATCCTCCTATTTAATAAGATAAAAAAAATTGCAATGCAGGATAAGACATGAAACAATATGAAGGATTATCTATATAGTACCTTTATTCGAATAGTATTATCAATTGTTTCAAGGGTACAGAGAGAAGTGAACTTAATGGAAAAACCAACAATTCACCCTTTAATTCCAATTGCAGTTGGCGTTCTCGCAGTTGCCCTGTCGGCAATATTTGTAAAACTTGCAAATGCGGATGCAGGGGTCATAGCATTTTATCGTATGTTATTTTCAGTATTAATCATGGCACCCATTTTCTTTTGGAAATACACGTCAGAAATTAAACAATTAACAAAGAGAGATTGGACATTTTCGTTAGTTGCCGGAATCTTTTTGGCTTTTCATTTTATCTTATGGTTTGAATCACTAAATTACACATCGGTGGCCAGTTCAACGGTTCTAGTGACGTTACAACCTATTTTTGCCTTCGCGGGTACATACTTCTTTTTTAAAGAACGCTTATCATTAAAAACCATCGTATCTGGAGTCATTGCATTAGGAGGCTCGATTTTAATAAGCTGGGGAGACTTCCGAATCAGTGGGAGTGCATTATATGGAGATGTATTGGCGCTCATCGCTTGTGCACTTGTTACTGCCTATCTTTTATTCGGCCAGGATGTACGTCAAAGACTGTCTCTCGTTACATATACATTTGTGGTGTATGGAATTAGTACGATTACGCTATTTTTCTATGTATTAATTAAAGGAGAATCATTTGGACCTTATCCAGCTGATGATTGGTTATGGTTTATCTTATTAGCAATCGTACCGAATCTATTGGGACATACATTATTTAATTGGTCTTTAAAATATGTTTCAACAAATGTTATATCAATCGCAATTTTATTTGAGCCTGTGGGTGCAGCAATTTTAGCATTTTATATCTTTGATGAATATTTAATCACGACTCAGATCATCGGAGGAATCATCGTTATTGCAGGTATAGTACTGTTTGTAGTGGACTTTAAGAAGATATTTAAACTTTTTCGTAAAAAACCTCTTGATTTATAAATCAAGAGGTTGTATATTAATACTTGTCCTTCGGAAGCGAAGAAAAATATTTCAAAATAGTTATTGACTTTGATTTCGAATGAAGGTATATTAATAAAGTCGCCAAAACGAGCGACAAACAAAAAAGAAAAAGCAAAACTTTTTGTTGACATGACAATCTGGATTTGCTAAGATATAAAAGTTGCCGTTACAACAACGGTAAACAAATGAACCTTGAAAACTGAACAGCAAAACGTCAACAATAAAGCGGAACGCACTTCGGTGTGGGAAGCGAAACTTGAACTTAATTGTTCATTTTAAAACGTCATTAATTTGACGCCAGCAACAAAGTCGAGCTAATCGACTCACCTATTATGGAGAGTTTGATCCTGGCTCAGGACGAACGCTGGCGGCGTGCCTAATACATGCAAGTCGAGCGGAAT
>NZ_JBFUJC010000330.1:0-3501 GCF_056401595.1 Paenisporosarcina sp. P4_E4_2
GAGGGAATTCATACCGTTTTTGGCTCCTCAAATTTATACCCCAGTCCCCTAATGGTTTTAATAAATATAGGTTTACGGCTGTTGTCTTCAATTTTATCCCGTAAATGACTGATGTGAACGTCAACGATGCGAGTGTCGCCTGCAAAATCATAATTCCAGACGGCACTTAACAATTGGTCACGTGTCAGCACTCGATTTTTGTTTTCCATGAGATATACAAGCAGTTCAAATTCTTTCGGAGTAAAGTCCAAAGTATCCTCACTTAAAAATACTTCAAAACGTTCGGGATACACACGTAATGGACCAAATTCAAAACCTTGGTCATTTCCTTTTTGCGACGTTTCATCAACTGAAGCAGTAAATCTCCTTAAGACTGCTTTGACACGTGCTGTTACTTCTCTCGGACTAAATGGTTTGGTCATATAGTCATCCGCACCCAATTCAAGACCCAGCACTTTATCAAACTCATCATCTTTTGCTGTTAGCATGATGATGGGCGTATTGATTTTTTGAAGACGCAAGGCTTTGCAAACTTCCATGCCATCCATTTTGGGCAACATAAGATCAAGTATAATTAAATCCGGCTTTTTTTCTAAAACAGCATCATAACCTTCTTGGCCATCACTCGCCGTCTCAACAACAAAACCTGCTTGTTCCAAATTATATTGAAGTAAAGTTGCGATTGAACTTTCATCATCTACTACGAGAATTTTCTTTGACATGTTTTTGCCCTCCACCTTCGATTTAAAACCCCCATCTTAAACCGAAAGAGCTCTCTAGAAATTATCCATTGATTGTGCTGTTAATTTGTTTTCCAAACGTGGAGGGGTAGACGTAATTTTGCCTTCAATCACTGTCTCACCATCTTCATTTGTTGCAGTTACTTCAATTTCAACTAAGTTTTTTTCGACATTCACAGAAATCACTTGAAGTAAGAAATCAATTGTTGCGTAATGGTATACCGGTTTTGGAAAAGCTAAATGCTGTTCTACGATATGTGATCCTGGACCAGGCAAATACTTTGAAACGGCTGAAGTAACAATGCCCGTCAGCATAATAGCAGGTACTATCGGTTTTTCAAAAACCGTTTGTGAAGCGAAATCATGTTGGATATACAATGGATTCCCATCGTTCGTTAATCCTAAATATAATAGTAAATCTTTATCTTCGATCTTTTCAGTCAGCTTTAATTTTTCTCCAACTGACATTTCTTCTACTTTTCTGCCGAGTTTACGTTTTTTCCCCAATAACATGTGATGTCCCCCTCTGTTCCTGTTATCTCTACATTAACATAGTATCAATACCTACCAAAAAAATCGAGCGGGGAAATCCCGCTCGATTCTTATCCGAAGCTTTTCGTTAATTACACAAGAATTTCCATAACGTTACGTACTGAAGCAGCTGATTTTTCCAACTCAGCTTTTTCAGATGCTGTTAAATCAAGTTCGATAATCTGTTCAATTCCACCAGCACCTAAAATTGTCGGAACGCCAAGGTAAATACCTTCTAAACCATATTCACCTTCCAGATAAGCGATTGATGGCAATACACGACGTTGATCTTTCAGGATTGCTTCAGCCATTTCAACTATAGCAGCAGCGGGTGCGTAGTATGCAGAACCGTTTCCAAGAAGGTTTACGATTTCTGCTCCACCTTTACGCGTGCGTTCCACTATTTCAGCCAAACGATCTGCAGGAATCAATGTTTCCAATGGAATTCCTCCAGCATATGAGTAGCGTACCAATGGTACCATATCGTCACCGTGGCCACCAAGAACGAAACCTGTGATGTCTTTAACGGACAAGTTTAATTCTTGAGCAACGAAAGTACGGAAACGTGCTGAATCGAGTACTCCAGATTGGCCAATAACACGCTCTTTAGGGAACCCAGATTCTTTGTATACTGTGTAAGTCATTGCATCAACTGGATTAGTTAATACAATAATCGTTGTGTTTGGAGAATGTTTAATGATTTCACCCGTAACAATTTTCATGACTTTTTGGTTTGTTTGGACCAAATCGTCACGGCTCATGCCAGGCTTACGAGCAATTCCAGCGGTGATGATAACGATATCTGAGTCTTTCGTATCTTCATAGCTAGAAGTGCCGATAATGTTTGCATCAAATCCTTGAACAGGACCAGCTTCCAACATATCTAACGCTTTCCCTTTAGTTGGGTTTTCCATTTGTGGAATATCAACTATTACAACGTCTCCTAGTTCTTTTTGAGCTAATAGGAATGCTGTTGTCGCACCTGTAAATCCAGAACCGATTACTGAAATCTTTTTACGTTTCAATGTCATCAGAAAACTCTCCTTTTGTATAAAGCTTTATTAAATGAAACTAATGATTAAAAATCAACAGTACTATATAACATAGCTTTGTATAAAAAAGAGGGCCGAGGCCCTCTTTCTAAAAATAGTGTTTTACTATGCAATTGATTAAGTGAAGTCGCTAATCGTGATGTCTAGCGCCGGTGTCGAGCTTGAGTAGGCTTCTACACTTTTCTCTTAAAGATTTTTGATTAATTCGTCAGCGAACTCAGAACATTTAACTTCAGTTGCACCATCCATTAAACGAGCGAAGTCGTAAGTTACAACTTTAGAAGAAATTGTTTTTTCCATAGAGTCCATAACTAATTTAGCCGCTTCATTCCAGCCAAGGTGTTCAAGCATTAATACACCTGAAAGGATAACTGAAGATGGGTTTACTTTATCAAGACCAGCGTATTTAGGAGCTGTACCATGAGTCGCTTCGAAAATAGCATGACCTGTCAAATAGTTAATGTTTGCTCCTGGAGCGATACCGATACCACCAACTTGTGCAGCTAGTGCATCAGAAATGTAGTCACCGTTCAAGTTCATTGTTGCAACAACATCAAATTCGCTTGGACGAGTCAAGATTTGTTGTAGGAAGATATCAGCAATTGAATCTTTCACAAGAATTTTACCAGCAGCTAATGCTTCTTCTTGTGCTTTGTTCGCAGCTTCTGTACCTTGATCCGCTTTAATTTGATCGTATTGATTCCAAGTGAATGTTTTATCAGCAAATTCTTGTTCTGCCACTTCATAGCCCCAAGTTTTGAAAGCTCCTTCAGTGAACTTCATGATGTTCCCTTTGTGAACAAGTGTTAATGACTCGCGGCCTTCTTTGATGATGTAGTTTAATGCAGCACGCACCAAACGTTTAGTTCCTTCTTCAGACACTGGTTTGATCCCGATACCAGAAGTTTCAGGGAAACGGATGTTTTTTGTACCCATTTCATTTTGTAAGAATTCGATGATTTTTTTCACTTCATCAGAACCTTTAGCAAACTCGATACCTGCATAGATATCTTCAGTGTTTTCACGGAAAATAACCATATCTGTATCTTCAGGACGTTTAACCGGTGAAGGTACTCCGTCGAAGTAACGAACTGGACGTAGGCATGTATATAAATCCAATTCTTGACGCAAAGCAACGTTCAAAGAACGAATACCGCCGCCAACCGGAGTCGTAAGAG
>NZ_JBFUJC010000331.1:0-3489 GCF_056401595.1 Paenisporosarcina sp. P4_E4_2
TACTACGATGGCAACAGGGGTTCGGGACTACCAACCGGGTGACCGGGTTTCTTGGATTCATTGGAAATCATTTGCCCGCACTCAAACCTTACGTACGAAAGAATTTGAAGATCGACAGTCACAGGATTTGTTCATTATGGTTGACCGAAAACCGTCGGAAAATTTTGAAGAACAAATTGAATTGACAGCATCAGTGTTACAAGCAGTTGTTCGAAACCAAGCAAGTGCGGCATTCTTGTCATTAGGTGCCTCTCGCTTTTATTTCCCTGCTGTTCAAAGTGAGGAACAGCTGCAACGAACGATGTTTCATTTAGCTAAAGTTGAAGCTGATTTGACGCAGCCAATCGAAAAATTATTGCTGAAAGATCCAGCCATGTCGAGCGCAACATCCATTTTGCTAATTACTGGTGAATTAACCACAGCATTAATTGAATCAATTCCACGAGCTGCCAAAAACTTACGTCAATGTACTGTTTTTGTTGTTGTGAAAAAAGGCGAAAAGTTATCGAAACAAGCAATGACATTGCATCAACTTGCTCGTTCGAGAGGAATGATCACGCACGTGCTTTCTCAAGATCATTTCGCAAATGCCTTTACGGAGGTAGGTCGCAAATGAAAATTGGACTTCAAAATAAATGGCTACAAGCCTTATTTTATTTACTGGTGTTCTTTCTATTCCGTGAATGGTTATTACCAGTATTAGAGTTAACCGAAACCAACTATTTATCTATATTCCTAGCTTTCATCGTCTTGTGCTTTGTATTCAGTTTCTTATCGGCTCCATGGTGGCTTACGGTTCCTGGAAAACTGGTTTATATTGCCTGGGTCATTGTATTTGTTTATACGGACGAAGTATTTTTCACAAGCGAAGCAGTTTCATTTTTGTTTGGGGAATTAATGATAAATGTAGGTGCACTTTTCAGTCGTGACTGGTCACTAGTGACTGATTCTTTCCGTACAGTGCTGTTTTTCTCATTAATATGGATGACAGCATATTTAATACATCACTGGATCAGTATCCGTTTTAACATTTTCTTATTCTTCTTCATGACTGTTGTTTTTATTGCGGCACTGGATACATTCAGTGCGTATAAAGGTGATGGGGCGATTCTTCGTATCATGATTCTGGGGTTATTATTATCGGGGCTATTAAAAGTAGCGAAAATAATGGAACAAAATCAAGTAACCATGACCAGGGAGAAATATGTTTTTCTTGTTATTCCTCTTGTAATGCTAGTTGCATTCAGTGGTTCAATCGGCTATTTACTTCCTAAAGCCGGACCGATATGGGAAGATCCTGTCCCGTTTATTCAATCGTTTGCTGAAGGAGCAGGTACAGGACCCGGAGGAGCAGTTGGCATCGGGAAAATTGGCTATGGTGAAGATGACTCCAATTTAGGCGGTGCTTTCAGGTCAGATAATACTGTTGTGTTTGAAGCGATTGTGCAAACACCGCAATATTGGAAGATTGAAACGAAGGATACTTACACATCAAAAGGATGGGAACAATCCGTTTCTTCCAATGAAATTCGTAATTATACAGTAGGCGATACGCTGGATACAGGAATTCCAACAGGTCTTGAAGAGGATAAAGATGTTGCCAAGTATAATTTCAGCTTGGAATATCCATTCTTAATGTATCCGTATGGTTCCGTGACAGTGGACGCACCTGAAGGTACAACATTCTCAATATCAAACAATACACAAAAAATCGAGACTTATCGGGAGAACGAAGAAGTCCAATTAAAGGCTTATAGTATAGCTTTCAGTGAACCAACTTACAGTTTAAAGGCATTACGTGCAACGACTCACGAAGGTTTGTCTATACTATCTCAAGACTTTTCACGTTATTTACAGTTGCCTGAAGAATTACCTGAACGCGTTCGGGAATTGGCTCGAACCATTACTAAAGATGAAACCAATCTATATGATAAAGCTCGGGCAATTGAACGCTATTTTCCACAAAACGCCTTTGTTTACGATCAACATAATGTTTCCGTTCCAAAAAAAGATGAGGACTATGTAGATCAATTTCTATTTGAAACAAAACGTGGGTATTGTGATAATTTCTCTACATCCATGATTATTATGCTCCGTTCTTTAGATATCCCAGCACGGTGGGTTAAAGGATTCGCTGAAGGGCAAGAGCTTCGGACTGAAGATGGGGAAAGAATGTACCAAGTTACAAATAATAACGCCCATTCTTGGGTCGAAGCTTATTTGCCAGGAATCGGCTGGATGCCATTCGAACCGACCATTGGTTTTAGTGGAACTGGAAATATTGATTTCGATTTGGAGTTAAACTCGACTGATACGCCTGAAAAACCAGTTGTCCCAGCGCAACCGGAAAAACCTGAAACGACAGGCAAAGGAGAAACTAAACCATTTTCAGAACGATTCACGGATATGATTCAGAACTTTACTGACTGGATGTCGGACAATAAAGGACAAATCATTTTCTGGAGCATCATCGCACTTTTATTCTCATATATGTTGTTCCGGATTCGAAAAAAATGGATGCCGAAAATCTTGGTTCCTTATTACCGTTTACGTAAAGATAACTGGCAGTCATTTGAGCATAGCTACCATAGTTTGTTAAAACAGCTTGAGTTGTATGGGATTCAACGGAATGAAGGGCAAACATTGCAAACTTATGCAAAATATGTGGATTCATTCTTCGGCTCAAAAGATATGAAAGTATTGACGACAGCTTATGAAAAAGGCTTTTATGGGAAAAATATCGAGTCTCACGAATGGCTTCAACTGAGAGAAAGTTGGGAAAATTTAATCAATCGCACCAGTGGTTGATTTTAAGGCGGACAACCTGTAGAATTGAGAAAAATTATACAGACCGGTTTGCCCTCATATATGTCCGATAATAAGGTTCGGATGTTTCTACCAAGTCGCCGGAAATGACTTGACTATGAAGGCGAATGCACCCATGTCTATTTATGGACATTTATTTGCATTCGCCTTTTTAACGAGAAGAGACTTAAATGTCTAGTAGCAAGCGTCAGTCTGCACCTAACCTTGAGATATTCAACTGGAACGGTTTTTCCGCTTCATTTCTTTCAGGGTGGGTCCCAGACTTCAGTGGCGTTTCAGCTTTTCTTGTGTAGAGCAAAAGAGCGCGTAGAAAGGTTTTCTTTCATACGCGTTTTTTCTATATTAAAGGGAGTCCGAAAATCAAAGTGAAGAGGTGGCCATATTGTCAGCAACTCCTATGTTGAAAGAACAAGAAAAAATCGTCGTACTTGACTTTGGTAGTCAATACAATCAGTTAATCACTCGCCGTATCCGTGAGTTCGGTGTTTACAGTGAATTACATCCGCATACAGTAACCGCTGAAGATATTAAATCTATGAATGCAACAGGTATCATTTTCTCAGGTGGTCCAAATTCGGTTTATGATGCAAATGCTTTCCATATTGACCAAGCAATTTTCGATTTAAACATTCCGATTTTAGGAATTTGCTACGGTATGCAATT
>NZ_JBFUJC010000332.1:0-3471 GCF_056401595.1 Paenisporosarcina sp. P4_E4_2
GCTTCAACACGACCCGCTATGTCACCGCCAGGTATGGAGTATTTGGGTTTTAGAAGTCCGAAAGCAAAGCGGGCTAAGAACGGTTCTCCTCTCAAAAGTACCAGGTTACCATAGTTCACGGATGCTGCATGAATCTTAACGAGTACTTGATTGTCCTCGGGAGTGGGTTTTTCCACCTCTGACATTTCAAGAACATCAGGTGAACCATATTTGTAACACACAATAGCTTTCAGAATTATTCCTCCTAATTCCCTTCGAATTCTTTCTTAAAGACTATAAAGATTGTCTTATTTATAGATATTCCAGTAGAGAGTTAATCAAGACTGGTATTTGTAAAAAAATCACACTAGTTAGATTAACAATGATTGACAACAAATAAGAGCTGGATACTTAAAAAATGTTAAAAAGTCACTAGCATTTTCATTTGGACAAAAAAATGTCACAAGCAATAATGACGTCATTTGACTGATTATTTGATACGATGTTAGGAGTATCGTAAAGGAGCGACTTTGATGACGACAGATATCAATTTACTATTGGCATTTGGAGCCGGATTTTTAAGCTTCATCTCGCCGTGTACTCTGCCTTTATATCCAGCATTTCTTTCTTATATAACTGGCATGACATTGGATGAATTGAAAACGAATCGAGGCATTTTGCAAAGAAGAGGTATGTTGCATACTCTATTTTTCTTGATTGGTTTTTCAAGCATTTTTATTGCACTCGGATTTAGTACAAGTTTGTTTTATACGTTTTTCCAGCAGAACCAAGAATTAATCCGCCAAGTTGGTGCGATTTTTATCGTATTATTTGGTCTGCTTGTTGTGGGCGTGTTCAAACCTGAGTTTTTAATGAAAGAACGAAGAATTCAGTTTAAAAACCGACCATCCGGTTATTTAGGGACGGTATTAATAGGAATGGCCTTTGCAGCTGGATGGCAACCATGCACGGGGCCGATTTTGGCGTCAGTGTTTGTATTGGCTACAGATAACCCCGGTTCAGGTGTATGGTATATGCTTGCTTATGTTCTTGGATTCGCTATTCCGTTCTTCGTACTGTCCTTATTCATTACAAGACTTGGGTGGATTCGAAAACACAATGCGAAAATCGTGAAGATTGGCGGATATGTCATGATCGCTGTCGGGATATTACTATTCTTTGATGGGATGACATACATCATCCGTATATTAAGTCCGATTTTTGGTGACTTCCGAGGGTTTTAACAGGTAAAATAAATGGTATGTGGCAGAGGTGGTGTTGAAGATGAAATCCATATCAACTTATGAACAATGGCAGGAAGTCGTTCAACGCGARAAGCATCTGCTGCTATTTGTGAAAACGACGAACTGCTCGGTATGTGAAGGGTTATATCCGCAAATTGCTGCACTTGAAGATGAAGTGTCTATTCCGTTTTATGTCGTGAATGCAGCAGAGGTACCTGAACTTGCAGGGCAGCTCAGTTTATTTACAGCACCGGTTGTCATGTTGATGTTACAAGGAAAAGAGTATGCAAGGTATGCAAGGTTCGTACCTGTGAAAGAAGTACTAGGAAAATTACAAGAATTACAGAAATGGGAGGAATCCAATGTTTGAACTGTATAAACAAATTCCTTCACAATGGCTAATCATTGGTTCAACCGTCATGGCAGTGGTCATGGGTACAATTGTGATGATGGTACGCGCGAAATCTGCGAATAGACCGGTCAGTGCGAAGAAAATAATACTGCCACCATTGTTCATGTCTACAGGGGCTTTGATGTTTGTATTTGAATATTTCCGTGTTCCTCCAATGCAAATTGCAGAGGCACTTGGTGTAGGTTTGCTGTTTTCATTGGTGTTAATTTGGACGTCCAAATTCGAAGTGAAAAATAACAACATTTACTTGAAACAATCGAAAGCCTTTATTTTTATATTAATTGGTTTGCTGATTATAAGAGTCATTGCAAAAGTCATTCTAAGCTCGACGATTGATGTAGGCGAGTTAAGTGGAATGTTCTGGATCCTTGCTTTTGGCATGATAGTGCCATGGCGCATTGCGATGCTGATTCAATATAAAAATCTCGAGAAGAAAATCATCCATAATCACACAGAAAAGCCGACCTTTACTTCATAGGTCGGCTTTTTTCTATAATTGTTAGCTATTTAGCTCAATCCGCACGGGGGCCTGACGTGAGTCGCTTTTAGGTTTAAAACAAATGTTCATAAGGAGTCATATCAATTTTCATAGACTCAAGCTTTTTGCGTAGGAATTTATGATCCCGCTTCGGTGTTGCTTGAATATATCCTCGAATAATATGATCATGCTCAATGGAAGTCGCTTTTTCCTCCAAAGCAATTTGACCCACTTTACCCGCAATCTTTTGTTTAGCAACTGGTCTGAATAATTCAGGAACAGGCGTGACCAGCTCATTCAACATCAACTTTGCTTGATCTCCCCATAAGTGTAGAGACTCCTGAACGTAATGCTCTTCCCAGTCAAGTACGGATTTTCCATCATCTTTCGGCAACACTTTCAAAAACTTGCGGAACATGAAGTAGCCACCAATGGCAAACAGGCCGGCAAGTACAAATACCCAAAATACAATAAACCACAAAAACCAACCATCTAAGCCCAACATTCTCACCTCTTATACACGATTCTTCTATTATAGAAGGTTTTGGCAAAAAAAACACGCCCTATGTATCTTTTTTCTTGATTTCTCTCTATGTAATGAGTGAAAGGAGGTGATGCAACATGGCAAACGTTGATTTCAAAGAAGCGGTTGTACGTTTAACGTATGACGCAGGACTCACTCAGGATGGAAAAATGATTAAAAAAGCGAAAACGTACCGCAATGTAAAACAAACAGCAACAGCTGACCAATTATCGGAATTAACAGGCATACTATCTAGCTTTTCATCGTTTCCGATTATCGCTGCTGAGAAAATTGAAACAGGTAATATCCAAAACTAATGGAGAGAGGAGACTAACAAATGGCACAAGTACTCGAAATGCAATTTGAAACAGCTGGTGGCAAAAAACTTTCTGTTTCCATCGATGATCCACGTGCGGATTTAACTGCACTGGAAGTGGAAACAGGTATGCAAGCAGTAATTGCAAGCGCAGTCTTTGAAGTGGATGGATTCGGTTTAGCCAATGCTTATAATGCACGTTTAATCGAACGAAATGTAACGGATCTGGTGTAATACCATAAAAGGCTGCCCCGCAAAGTGGGGCGGCCTTTTATTTTACAAGGAGGTTAATATATGGAGCAATGGCTGAAGTTAATTCAAGAAGTAGGTTTTCCGATCTTCGTGTCGTTTTATTTGATGCACCGTGTGGAAACAAAACTTCAACTCATTCACGAAGCGTTGTTATCATTAAAAAACGGATAGACACAAATTCGTTGAAATCGCTGGATACTCCCTCCTTGAATTCATAAATCCGATTCGATAAGATGAATAGGAGCGAAAGTGGGGAGAGTCCATGAC
>NZ_JBFUJC010000333.1:0-3456 GCF_056401595.1 Paenisporosarcina sp. P4_E4_2
CCCATATACAGCGGGCGTATTCCCATTCAAACGTGAAGGGGAAGATCCAAAACGTCAGTTTGCTGGTGAAGGAACACCGGAACGTACAAACCGCCGCTTCCATTACTTATCAAAAGATGACGATGCGAAACGTTTATCAACAGCTTTCGATTCGGTAACTCTTTACGGAGAAGACCCAGATGAGCGTCCGGATATTTTCGGGAAAGTCGGAGAATCAGGCGTTAGCATTTGTACACTTGATGATATGAAGAAACTATACGATGGCTTTGATTTATGCGCACCTTCTACTTCTGTGTCAATGACAATCAATGGACCTGCTCCAATCATTTTGGCGATGTTTATGAACACGGCAATTGATCAGCAGGTGAAGTTGAACGAAGAAAAACTGGGTCGTACGTTAACGGTTGAAGAATTCACCGGAGTACGCGAAAAAACGATGCAAGTCGTTCGTGGGACTGTTCAAGCGGATATTTTAAAAGAAGACCAAGGGCAAAATACATGTATTTTCTCAACGGAATTCGCACTTCGCATGATGGGTGACATCCAACAGTACTTTATCGATTCAAAAGTACGCAACTATTACTCAGTATCGATTTCTGGTTACCATATTGCAGAAGCTGGAGCGAACCCGATTTCGCAATTGGCGTTTACATTGGCAAACGGATTTACGTACGTTGAGTATTACTTAAGCCGCGGAATGAACATTGATGATTTCGCACCAAACTTATCATTCTTCTTCTCGAATGGTTTGGATCCTGAATATACAGTAATCGGCCGTGTGGCTCGTCGTATTTGGGCAGTTGTAATGCGTGATAAATACGGTGCAAATGACCGTAGCCAAAAATTGAAGTACCATGTACAAACTTCAGGTCGAAGCTTGCATGCACAAGAAATCGATTTCAACGATATCCGTACAACACTTCAGGCATTGATGGCGTTGCAGGATAACTGTAACTCACTTCACACAAATGCTTATGACGAAGCGATTACAACACCGACGGAAGAATCCGTTCGTCGTGCAATGGCGATTCAAATGATCATTACAAAAGAACACGGTCTTGCGAAAAATGAAAACCCACTACAAGGTGCATTTATTATTGAAGAAATGACCGACTTAGTGGAAGAAGCGGTACTTTCTGAATTTGATCGTATCAACGACCGTGGTGGCGTACTTGGTGCCATGGAAACACAGTACCAACGTGGAAAAATCCAGGAAGAATCCATGCATTACGAAATGCTGAAACATACGGGGGAACTGCCGATTATCGGTGTGAACACATACTTGAACCCAAACCCGCCTTCAGCGGAAAGCATTGACAACATGGAAATTGCCCGTGCAACAACAGAGGAAAAAGAAACGCAAATTCTCAACTTGCGTGCCTTCCAACAACTCAATTCTGCAGAAGCAGAAGCTGCGCTGAAACGCCTGAAAGAAGTAGCAGTAACAGGCGGCAACATCTTCGAACAACTGATGGACACAGTAAAAGTGGCCTCACTTGGTCAAATTACTAATGCTTTATACGAAGTAGGCGGCCAATACCGTCGTAATATGTAAACCGAAAAAAGCGACCCACTTTGGTGGGTCGCTTTTCTGTTTGGGAATATGAAGAATAGGGTGTTACGGCGACTCACACTTTATTTTTCGAGGAGTATAAGTCGAGATAAATGGTTGAGAGGGAATAAACCGCCGWCGTAAAGGAATAAACATCCTAACTAGTGTTATACACAACAGGAGCGAAGCGAAAACAAAACCATTAAATCTTTAAACCTGAATGGGAGCAATTTCGCTAAATCGCTGCATTGGCTCTTTTCTGTGAAAGAAGCTTGCTATATTTGAAAATCCCGGTTCCATGGAACAACTCCAGGGAAGCGGGATTATCATTTAACTCTTATAAATCATACCTATAACCTATAAAAAATACGGACCGATCAGGAAAAATAAAATCATGAAATTAACAGCCGTCGTATACAATATCAGCATATTACCATTGTCTTCCGACACTTTTGTACGCGAAAGGAAAACTGGCAATAAACATACTATTCCTGCCACAATAATTACTGCCGATACTTGCCAGAGCTCCGTTAAATAAGGAGCTTTCTGAACGATTTTTTCCGGATTGAAGACGGTTGCGAACAAGACAAGTTGGCTGACAACCAAAGCGACTGTATTCACCAATAAGGCAATGAAGTAGGCATTGGATCTACGCAATTTATGAAGTAAAGCAAGTGCGCCATAGCCAATACTTAGTGCCRGAACAAGCCAGGCGAAAGACAGCAACATCATCACGAAACCGTTAAACAAGATCGTTAACATGGTATAAAGTGCTTCTTTATTGTCGCCTTCCAGACCGTCTAAACTCTGTGCGCGTTTTTCTTCAGTAGTTGAAGAATACATGAGTTTTTGGACGGTTCCGTTTGACTGGAAATAAGCCAGGGTATCTATATTAAGTAAAATTGGATTGGTATAAAGATCTCCAATTTTCGTTGCAGCTGCCGCTTCAATGTGTTCATTGTCAGCAAGTCCAACATAAGCCTGATTCACTTTTTTGCCAGTTGAATCATAATGCGAAGCGGTGAAAGAAATATATGTATCGGCTTCACTCAGAAAAATACTTGGAAAACGGACATCTGTCAGTTTGATGCCGGTATTCTTATCGAAAAAAGCAAGTTGTGAGAAAGAAGGTGTCTCTTGCTCCGTTAACTCAAACGTGGCCGTTCTTATAGACTTTTGTCGAGAACCACCGGAATTGATTTCTATATCCAACAGCATTCCGAAAAGATTGTTTGGCTTCGAGAAAAGCGTCATCGATTGTATGATTTCACTTGAATTCGTGGTGAACTGGAACAATTCTTCCAATTCACTACCAGCTTCGTAAAGTGTGAACCGGTTAGTGAGAATGTCACGAGTCACGATGAAAATATGATCATCCAAAACTTTGGCTGTGAAAACTGGCTTCTCAGTGGTGAAAGGCATCACCGCACCATCACCTTGCTGAACGAACACTTTTTGATCAGTTGTCCAATAAACAAGCGTGTCGTCGGACTTTGTGAAATCCTCAACCTGGTCAGCAATCATTTCATTATTACCGTATTCAGTAGAGTAGATTAGCGAATCTTCAACGATAGTATAAGAAGTTTTTCCATCGCTCCATGTATTTTTCTTGGCATTTAAATCTGAATTCGACCATGCCTTCTCACAATTCATAGTCAATGAACATTCATATAAATCCAGTTGTCTAAAATTAAGCAAGCTAACTGCATAGCCATTTTTAGTCGGTACACTTTGAAGCTTTATATAATCACTTGCCTGTTCATCAGTAGGAAATGATCGGCTCCATTCAGGAGAAGGTGGCGCTTTTTGTTCATTCAAGTTAACCCAGTATTGGGAACCTATCAATAGGAGTAAGAGTCCTAAGGTGTATAATTTGAGTTTTCTGGTCATCATCGGGTCCTTTG
>NZ_JBFUJC010000334.1:0-3456 GCF_056401595.1 Paenisporosarcina sp. P4_E4_2
ACCTAAGGATCTTCAATGGGCTGTAAACTTCCTAGTTGAAAAGAAAATCGTTTCTGGTAAAGCAGCTGGTAAGTTCGGCGCTAACGATTTAACTACACGTGGAGAAATGTCGAAAATCATCGCTAACGCTTACAACTTAGTAGGTGATGCAACAAACAAATTCCCATTCACTGACGTGTCTGACACTTTCAAGCAATACGTTGATGCTTTAAACGAAGCTGGTGTTGCTCAAGGTTTGACAGCAACAAAATTCGGTACTGGTGAAAACGTAACACGCGGTCAATTCGCATTGTTCGTATTCCGTGCAGAAACATCAGCTGCTAATTCTGWGTTAGCTTCTGTTAATGCAATTGGCGTGAAAAAAATTGAAGTTAAATTCAACAAAGCTGTAGATACTACAAAAGCAGCAATTACTGTTGGAAAAGCTACTTCTAATCAAGGAATCTCTAAAGTAACTTTTGCTGAAGATAAAAAATCTGCAGTAATCGAATTAAATAACAAGTTAACTAAAGGAACTTACACAGTTTCTGTTTCTGGTTTAACTGAAACTGCACTAACTAAAGATGTAACAGTTGAAAGCGAAGCAGTTGCAACAGTTAAATTATTATCAGACAAAGCAATCATCGCTGCTGCTAACACTGCTGAAGTAGGTTATGAAATTCAAAACCAATACGGTGAAGCAATGACAACTGCAGCTCCGATTGCAACATCTACTCTTGGAACAGCAGTAGCTTTAAATGGTAAAGTAACAATTACTAAAACTGATATTAAAGCAGGAGAAGCATTTACTCTTACTTTGATTGACAGTGCATCAGCGAAAAGTGTATCTGCACAATTAACTGTTGCTGCAGAAGCAAAAGCTGTTGATGTAACTTTCGGTAGTTTAGTAGACGTTAATAACAAAGTTGTTGAAGCTCTTAAACAAGAAGATAACGCAAAAGATTTCTACGTTTCTGTAGATGTTAAAGATCAATATGGTCGCAAAGTAACTAATGTTGCAGCTTTAAACGCTGACTTACTTGTTACATCTTCAAATGGTGGTGTAGTATCAGCTGGTACATTCGCAGAAGTAACAGATGCGGATGGTAAAAAACATACTACTCTAGCATTAGATGTAAAAGATGCATACGGTGAGTCAATTATCACAGTAGTATCTAAATCTACTGGTAAAGCAGTTACTTACAAAGCGACAGTATTAGAAGCTACAAAAGTAGATGTTGTTAAACTTAACGCTCCTACTGTAGACCTAATTGCTGGCGGAGATAAAGTTTCATTCCCAGTAGAAGCTACAGATAACAAAGGTAACGTAATTACTAAAGCATCTGCTTTAGCTGGTATTACTCCAAGTATCACTGGTGCAACTGCAACTGGAGCTGGTACATTCGTTGAAAAAGATGGAAAAGTATTCTATGAAGTACAATTAGATGGAAATGCTAATACATCAGATCGCACTGCTGTATTAACAGTTACTTCATCAACTGGTAAAGTTGATACTGAAATTGTATCTGTTAAAGCTACTGCAACTCCAAAAACAATCGTTGGTTTGAAATCAACTGTTGAAACAGCAATTTTTGCTGGCGAATCAGTAGATTTAAAATGGACTGACTTCGTAATTCAAGATCAATACGGACGTACAATGACATACGTGGCTGATGCTAACTATGACATCGTTGCTACTTCTAGCAATGCTAATGTAACAGTTACTTCTGCTACGGCTGATGATACTACAAAAGTAACATTAAAAGGTGCTGCAAAAGGTACTTCTTCAGTGACATTAGAATTACAAAAAGCTGGTGTTGCACTTCACACTACAGACGTAACTTTCCGTACTGTAGCACAAAGTGAAATCACTAAGTATGAATTAGCTGATGTTACTCCTTTATATAACGATGTAAACTACGCAAGTGAACTAACTGTAAATGGTTTCACTGCAGATGGTAAAAAACTAGTTATTCCTGCTACTGAATTCAACGTACTAGGCTTACCAACTGGTGTAACATTTGATGGAACTGAGTTAACTACTGATGGAACTTTTGTATGGGGTTCTGATGCTTCAGTAGTTGAAAAAACTGTTAATTTATCAGTTGTTATTAACAACACTGGTGACACACTAGCGAAATCTGTAGTAGTTTCACGTGTAGCACCTTCAGTTTCTACTTTTGAAGTAAAAGAAGATAAAAAAGTAGTTACTGAGTTGAATTTAGCTGTTGCTACAGCTTCAACTGTGAATGCTGATGACTTAGCTGAATTCTTAGTTGTTGCTGACCAATATGGTAAAGCTGCAACAGTTGATGCAACTACAGGGAAAATTGCTTTCGCTGATGTTACTACAACAATAACACCAACATTCACATTCTCTAGCGTAACTAATGCTAGTGGCGGTGCTGCTCCAACACTTACAAATAACGGTAATTCATCTGCTGCAGTAGCTGGTTTAGATACTGGTGATAGCTTGAACGTAACTGTTAAAGCTGGCGGTAAAACTGTTACTGTTAAAGTTAACGTTAAGTAATATCTTAAACTAACATTTTTTAAAGAGGATCATACCAGATATTCTGGTATGATCCTTTTTTATCTTTTTCACGATTTAAGAATGAAAACATCAAAATCTTCAGTAGGCAGCTATAGCATATAGGACTAACAACAAAAGAGTTCAAGTAAGCATTTATATTCATTTAGCAATTATTCTCACAAATAGCCAACAATATGAAATATACTTTACATATATTGCGTACTGAAGGAGCAACTACATGAAAAAATCATTATTAATCTTTTTATTTGTTATCGGAATTGGATTTTCACTTCCACAACTGGTTTCCGCAAATGATACTATGATGCATGGTCAGTTAACTAATGATCAAGTACCATTGTATTCATCAATGGAAATGACAAATGCTGTCTCAACTTTGCAAGGTGCAGGCAACACAGTTCAATACCAGCCGACACAAAATGCTTCAATGTTACGAGTGTCTATTGGTGGAAAAACCTTTTACATGGAAAGTCGATTTTTGGCACCATCCGACAAAGTATTGCCGGACGTTCAAACTGGCACTGAAAGACAAATTAATACAAAAACCAACTTTACTATTTTCGGTGAAAAATCTTCGTCAAGCAATGTGTTAGTTCGTGGGAATTCAGCAGTTTCTTTCACGACAATTGGCTACGAAAATGGATTCTTCAAAGTTTTGGTCGCAGGGAAAGTCGGATATTTCCCGGGGAATGATGCAATCATATCTTTCACAAAACCAGCAATGTCGATTCAAGTCTTAGAAACAAAGCTTCCGTTATATGAAGTACGCAGTGGTGAGCGAATTCAAGTCGGATCCTTAGCGTCTGGTTTTATCATTAATCGTGAGAAAGAAGTTAGTGGTTATCATCAATTTGTCGCAAAAGGGAAGACCTATCAAATTCCTGTAAAGGGCACTTGGCCATCCAGTACAGCTGCAACAATCATAC
>NZ_JBFUJC010000335.1:0-3444 GCF_056401595.1 Paenisporosarcina sp. P4_E4_2
CATTATATGTTGTAATCTCACACAATGCAAGTGTTCGAGAAAAAAATAATTCCTCCCTACTTTTGAAAGCATGTAGGGAGGAATATTTTATTAGGCAATTACTGTGTCTTTCAGTGCTGCGCCTACTTTTTTCGTCAAATCTACTACACGTGCTGAGTAGCCCCATTCATTATCATACCAAGCGAGAACTTTTACCTTACGTGTTCCCATAACCATTGTCGTTAAACCGTCAATGATCGCTGAATGTGGGTTTGAATTGAAGTCAATTGACACAAGTGGTTCTTCAGTTAATCCAAGAACACCTTTCATTGAACCTTTTGAAGCTTCAATAAATGCTGCATTTACTTCTTCTGCCGTCACATCAGTTTTTAAATCTACAACAAGATCCACTAATGACACATTTGGAGTTGGTACGCGAAGAGACAAACCATGAAGTTTACCTTTCAATTCAGGTAAAACCAATGCCAATGCTTTCGCTGCTCCTGTAGATGTCGGGATGATGGACTGTGCAYATGCACGGGCACGACGTAAATCTTTATGTGGATTATCTAAGTTCTTTTGATCATTTGTATACGCATGGATARTCGTCATAAGACCGTTTTCGATGCCAAACGTGTCATTCAGTACTTTCGCAACTGGCGCTAGACAGTTTGTTGTACAGCTGGCATTTGAAATGATGTCATGTTTTTCAATATTCAATTGATTATCATTTACACCCATAACGATTGTTATGTCTTCATTTTTACCAGGAGCAGTCAAAATTACTTTCTTAGCTCCAGCTTGTAAATGCAATGCCGCTTTTTCGCGGTCATTAAATTTTCCAGTTGCCTCGATAACGATATCAATGTTCATTTCTTTCCATGGTAACTTCAATGGGTCACGGTCACTTACAAGTTGAACTCGCTTACCATTTACAATTAAAGCGCTTTCTTCTATGACAATGTCACCAGAAAACGTTCCATGATTTGTGTCATACTTAATCAAATGTGCTAACGTTTCAGCAGGATAACTTGCATTAATTGCCACCACGTTTAAATCATCTTGAAGAATTGCCTGGCGAAATACCATACGACCAATACGGCCAAATCCATTAATAGCGATAGAAGCTGACATAAAAAATCCTCCTACAAGTATGTTATACTGTTAATCTTTTACCTGAAATTAGTATAACACATTTTGAACTAAGTTAAACACTTTGTTGGCAATGTAGAAATGTTCTATTTTTCAGAAAGTGGGACATTATACGTCCCACTCAGCTAGTATACGCTCTAATTGAACTTTTGATTGTTCGATTGACCCATTATTATAAATGACCGCATCGGCACCTTTTTCTTTTTCGGAAAGTGGTAATTGAGACTGAATTCTTGCCTTAGCTTCTTCCTCAGACAACGAATTACGTTGCATCAATCTCTGTAGCTGTATCTCTTCCTTTACAGAGACAACCAGTATTYTATCAACAAAATGTTGGAGTCGACTTTCAAAAAGAAGCGGGATATCCATAATCAACGTTTCTTCCCCACTCTCAAAAAGTTCATCTCTTTGGCGCAGCATTTCTGCACGAATGGCTGGATGCATCAAATCGTTGAGCTGTTTCCTTTTTGCTGGATCATGAAAAATGAGCTGCCCCAGTGCTTCTCGGTTTAATGTGCCATCCTCATTCATTACCTCTTTGCCAAATATACATTTAATGTCTGACAATGTTACGGTACCAGGTTCTACGACTACTCGGGCTACAAGATCCGCATCAATAATGGGATATCCTTTTTCTTTCAACATTTCTGAAATTGTACTTTTTCCACTCGCAATACTTCCTGTTAATCCAATAATCATCTATTGTCCATCCTTCTATCGTTGACACGAAGGACAATACCAAGAGTTTCGTCCCCCGAGTAAAACTTGTTTTGTAGGAATCAAGCAATGAGGGCATTGTTTCTTGCCATACATGGACAAGCGATTTTGCATGCCCCCTGCTTCCCCATTGATATTCCGATAATCTGAAATGGAGCTTCCACCTGCAGATATGCTTTCGTTCAACACATCGACAATCGTTTGAAAAAGGAGAATAAGTCTTTTTTGACTAATACGCTTCACTTTTCTGCCAGGATGTATATGCATTCGAAATAAAGCTTCAGTGGCATAGATGTTGCCACATCCAGAAATAACTTGTCCATCCATGATTGTTTCTTTTATGGACTTATTTTGATACTTAGAGAGCGAGGACATATCAATAAAATGATTTAATGCGGACTCCGCAAATGGTTCGGGTGCCATTAACAATAATGGAGGAAATTGATCTTCTGAATCCAGTAAACGCATTTCGCCGAATCTCCGAATGTCTGCATATACCAAAAGCATGCCGTCATCTAATGTTAATACGACATGAATATGTTTTCTGAACTTATCTTCTGTGATGTCTGCAGTTTCCTGGACATAAAACCATGCACCGGTCATTCCCAAATGATTCACTAATAGTAAATCTTGTTGATCTTTAAGTAAGTGAAAATAAATATATTTAGACCTTCTTACAATCTGAGTGATTCGAGCATTTTCGAGTGCTTGCTTGAAGTGTTTAAGCTCTGAGCCTTTAACAATTGCTTGTTTTCCCGCCTGTCTTGAAACCTCTAGAACGTCGGATAATTTTACAGATTCAATAGTCTTCCCGGTAGCTACCGGTTTGAGGGAGTTGACGACTCCCTCAACTTCAGGTAATTCAGGCATGATGAATTTGCCTCCTTACTTCGTATCGTACCAAGTCGGACCATATGCATAATCCACTTTAAGTGGCACTTTTAATTCAATAGCGTGTTCCATTACTTCAGGTACGATTTTTTCTAAAATCGCAATTTCTTCTTGAGGTGCTTCAAAAATCAATTCATCGTGCACTTGAAGAAGCATTTTCGCTTTCAAGTTTTCTTTCTGTAAACGATCAGCCATATCAATCATTGCTTTTTTGATTATATCCGCAGCACTTCCCTGGATCGGCGTATTCATCGCCGTACGCTCAGCAAAGCCACGTAAGTTAAAGTTTGAGCTAGTAATATCCGGTAAGTACCTTCTTCTATTTAAAATGGTCGTTACAAATCCCTTTTGCTTCGCTTCCCGTACAATTTCATCCATGTATGTTTTCACACCTGGGAAGCTTTCCAGGTAACGCTCGATAAACTCAGCCGCTTCTTTACGAGAAATCGATAAGCTTTGAGAAAGTCCGTAGTCACTTATTCCGTAAACAATACCGAAGTTTACTGCTTTAGCTGCGCGACGCATATCTGACGTCACGGCATCTGCTTCAACATGGAAAACATCCATTGCGGTTTTAGTATGAATGTCCAGGTCATTTCGGAAAGCTTCAATCAGCTCTTCGTCATCAGACATATGTGCTAATACGCGTAACTCAATCTGAGAGTAATCAGCCGCAAATAAAATCCAATCTGGTTGGGATGGGAC
>NZ_JBFUJC010000336.1:0-3435 GCF_056401595.1 Paenisporosarcina sp. P4_E4_2
CGTATAAACACGCATGCTTTCACTCCTTCTTATTGATCTGAGCTACGTATTAATAAACATATGCCAGATGTAAAGGAGATAGACCCTTGTTCGTCCAATACTTCATTACTTGTAAAGCGGGAAATGCCCATTTCAATCGTCTCATCGCTGACATTATATTTCATACCTGCTAACGTCACGTGTTTCACGCTTCCTTGAAAGGCAAAAAAAGATACAAATGGAAACTGTTGATCCTTCGTTAACTTGGTTACACCAGGAGTCAACAGCTTCATTTCATTCCATTTGTTGCGTATTGTAAATTGAATGGAGGGATTGTCCGTTTGAAAACGATAAACGCTGTTAAGCACAGCCATAAAGTGATCTAATCGGCCACCCGTCACACCCGTCAGTACAATATGATCCGGTTCGAAATTCAATGACTCATCGATTGCTAAATCGGTATCCGTTTCATTCTTTTCTGCAGGTGCAACTTTCACTGACGCCACTTGGTTTTTTAATTTCGAAAATTCTTCCGGTGACAATGAATCAAAATCACCTATAGCCACGTCCGGAAGAATTCCACTTTCGATTAAATAAATAGCACCTTTGTCTGCACCGATAAAAATAATTTCATCGTTATTTTTTAAGGTCGCAAAATCAGCTAATTCATCAGCTGGTCCACCTGCGCAAATTACTGCCGTCTTCATCCGCGGATTGCTCGTTCGCCTGCTTCTTTAATTTCCTGTAATGCAGCAGTACGATCCGTTTTACTGTAAATTGCTGAACCGGCTACAAAAATCGTCGCGCCTGCCTCTGCACAAGGAATAATGGTCTCAGCATTAATACCACCATCAATTTCAATTTCAATATTCAATCCTTTTTCTTTAATTATGTCAGAAAGTTGTTGAACTTTCGGAACGACCGAATGAATGAACTTCTGTCCACCGAAACCTGGATTGACCGTCATGAACAACACCATATCGATGTCGTCA
The DNA here is from genome assembly GCF_056401595.1 of Paenisporosarcina sp. P4_E4_2. Lineage (NCBI taxonomy): Bacteria > Bacillati > Bacillota > Bacilli > Caryophanales > Caryophanaceae > Paenisporosarcina > Paenisporosarcina sp. P4_E4_2. The sequence goes on from NZ_JBFUJC010000336.1 coordinate 972, forward strand.
AGAATATGTTGGATGCTTTCAACCGGCGTATGTGGATTTAATACCACACCTGGTTTCACTCCAAACGAACGGATTAATTGAATGGTACGGTGAAGGTGAGTACACGCTTCAACATGAACCGTAATGTAATCGGCACCAGCTTTTGCAAATGACTCAATATACAAATCCGGATTTTCAATCATTAAATGAACGTCTAAAGGAAGATCCGTTACAGGTCTTAAAGCTTCCACCACAATTGGACCCATCGTTATGTTAGGCACGAAATGTCCGTCCATTACATCGATATGGATTAATTCCGCACCAGCTTTTTCGACTTCTATTACTTCTTCAGCCAATTTCGAAAAATTAGCAGCAAGGATAGATGGAGCAATTTTTATCATTTTAATACCTCGGCTTTCGATCGTTTATTTCATCTAAAAACTTCATGTAATGTTTGTATCGATAATCTTTAATTTCTCCGGTTTCAAGTGCAGCAAGAACTGCACATTTCGGTTCACTTATGTGTAGGCACCCTCTGAATTTACATCGTTCTGACGCCTCGCGGAATTCAGGAAAACAATCGGATAACTGCTCTTTTTCAATCTCTTCGAAATCAAAGGAACTGAATCCCGGAGTATCCGCTAGTAACCCCTCACATACTTCTAAAAGTTCTACATGGCGAGTCGTATGTTTCCCCCGTCCAAGGGCTTCCGAAATAATCCCTGTCTTTAAATTCAACGATGGCAGCACTGTATTTAACAGTGTAGATTTTCCTACACCGGATTGTCCTGCCAAAACGCTGATTTTGCCTTTCAGGATCGGAGCGATATTGGACACCAGATCATCATCATCCTTATAGGTTTCAAGCATTTCATATCCAATCGCACGATAATCATCCAAATRAGGCTGGATTTTACTCATCTCTTCTTCAGAAAGTAAATCTGTTTTTGTCAGACAAATAATTGGCTCTACATTAAATGACTCCACGACAACAAGAAAGCGATCCAGCAATAATGGATTGAAATCGGGTTCAGTCAGGGAAAACACCAGTAAGGCTTGGTCAATATTGGCAATAGGTGGGCGTACGAGTGCATTTTTACGTTCATGCACCACTGTTATCGTGCCGTCTGAACCGCTTTCCACTTCATAATCGACAAAGTCCCCAACTAGCGGGTTAACACCACGATTTCTGAATACACCGCGTCCACGGCATTGTATAAATTGTTCTCCGTCCTGAACATAGTAAAATCCACTAAGTGCTTTTCGTATTTGTCCTGTTGGCATTGTATACCTCCCTATTCGAAGCTGTCATACTCGATTATTTCATCTACGATGACTTTCGAGTCGACCATTATTCGATATGCTCCTTTTTGTCCTTCTTCAATTTTCAATTGAATTTGTTGCTTTTTGTTTTCGGTGAGTACATATTCCTCTACTGGTTCTGTCAGTGAGTGTGTTTGATCTTGCAGATAAATTCGTACGATCTGCTCAGTGCCCGGATCATCTGGTTCATATGGGATTTCTACTGTTGTCACAAACGTTTTAATTTGTTTGGCGGCAGGACCTTTTGATAAAACGATTTCAATCGAACTGCCTAGTTCAAGTTTTGTGCCTGCAACTGGATTTTGTGAAATGACAAATCCTTCCGGTACATCTTCAGAATACTCTTCTTTAATGATGCGAATATCAAACCCGGATGATCGAGCATAGTCATTCAACGTTTTCTCGTTGTATTGTCTTCTCAAATCAATCACACTTTGCAACTCCGGTCCTTTACTCACAGTGAAAACAAGATCGGTCTCATCCGGAATGACTTCGGAGAACTCAGATGGACTTTGAGAGATAATGCGCCCCTCAGGCTCATCCGAGAATACTTCGTCTGCTTTGATGGACTTGAATTTTTGCGAAGCCAGTAATTCTTTCACTACGTTGTATTCACGTCCGGCATAGTCTGCAAGCGTCACTGACTCTTTCCCACTTGAAATAATGAATTCAATTTCAGTTGCTTCTTCCCGGATTTTTCCTGCTTGTGGGATTGTCCGAATAACTTGGCCTTCCTCAACTTCTTCCGACGATTCCTGTTTTTCATTTCCTGCAATGAATCCAACTTCTTCCACCTTATCGATTGCTTCACTTAATGGCAAATTCGCTACGTCCGGAACTTCGATTTTTTTGGGACCAAATATCCCTGGAAATGCCACAACAATTACTAAACCTGCAAGCAATAAAAATGCAAGAATGCCCACTATCCATGGCCATTTTTTCTTCTTCTTTTTTTCTTCCACAACGGGAGGTACTACCACCGGTTCTTTTTTAAGATGTTTTGTCTTTGCTAATGAATCGTAACTAGCATCTTTGATGACCGGCATTGCTTTTGTAGCCCCATCATCATCTAAAGGAATCTCAAAAGCTTTCTCATTTGCGCGCTCTTCCGATAAAACATTTTGCAAATCTCGCTGCATTTCTTCTACATTCTGATAACGGT
>NZ_JBFUJC010000337.1:0-3412 GCF_056401595.1 Paenisporosarcina sp. P4_E4_2
GATAAATGAAGGAGGAGAAGCTTAAATGAGTAAGGTTATGTTTGAAAATGAAAAAGTGGTGTACATTCCTTTGGAAAAAACTGTTCAAGTACAGACACAAATTCATACGGTAGGTACAGAGAGTCGCAAAGTCGAGATTCGGCAGGTTTCTTCCGGGTTTGGCGAAAGAAATTCTATAAAAATTCAAATGGCAGCATAAGGAGGTCAAACAAATGAGCAATGTTCCATTTGTGGTTGAAAAAAGTAACAGTGATGAAAGGTCTTACGATATTTATTCTAGATTGTTAAAGGATCGTATCATTCTAATCAGTGGTGAAATTGATGATCAGCTGGCAAGTAAAGTAATTGCACAGCTTCTATTCTTAAGTGGAGACAATCCTAATGAAGATATTCAACTATATATCAATTCACCTGGAGGATCTGTTACCGCAGGTTTTGCCATTTATGACACGATGCAGCATATTAAACCGGATGTCAGTACAACTTGCGTAGGAATGGCTGCATCCATGGGTGCATTTTTGCTTATCGGAGGGGAGTTGGGCAAAAGGTATGCCATGCCCAATAGCGAAGTTATGCTTCACCAACCTTTAGGGGGAGTTAGGGGTCAAGCTGCGGTAATGGATATCCATGCAAGGCACATTCTTGAAACGAGGAATCGTATGAACCGCATTATGTCTGAGCGTTCTAAAGTATCAATCGAAAGAATGAATGAACTGACAGATCGCGATCGCTTTTTCTTTGCCGAGGAAGCAAAAGAATTGGGATTGATTGATATCATCTTAAGTAAATAATAATTTTCAAAAGAGTTTCCTACTTATGGAAAAGGAAGTTAACAGACTTTGAGAACTGGCGCTACCGTCTTATAATTCAAGAGGTGCCTGTTCAAGAAGCAGTCATAATATTTATAAATGATTAAACTTTCCTGTATATTGTTCTTCAAAAAAATCGTTGGCGCGAACACGCCAACGGTTTTTTTAGCTTTCCTTATTAATCGGGATTATTGAGAAGTGCCTATACTAGAAAATAATGGCAATTCTGGTGCAGTAACAAGCGCCGAATTAATCTTCCCATAAGTGCTACCCATATTGGGTGCGGCAGACTGTGATGCACCGTGGTCGTTGGTGTCAGACTCACGGGAGGGCTTTACCGCACCATAGTTCAGCGACCTTCATCTCCTAGCCGTAGTAATTTATACGGCTGGTTATTGCGATGCATGGGTGGCTAACGGGTCAGGTTAGTTGTGAAATTTTGTTCTTTAAATTGGAACTTATTTGAATTTTAACCGTATGAAGTAAAGGATAGCTATCACTGAAAGCCGAATTTTAGGAAAACCACTATGATGATTGTGGTGTTTCATACAGTAAGGCAATGAAATAACAGTTGAATTAACTTTTACTGAAGTTTTTTGGAAAAGCGTAAAACGGGGAGGGCAATGTATGTTTGATCAACAGTTTTATCATAAAGTAGCGAAATCACCTGCGAAATTTTTAGTATTTGCAATCATCACTATTCTTTTTTTTACAGGAATCACATTTACGTTTGTGATTCCTGGATTGAAGGGATTTAGTTTGTATTTTATGATTGTTTCTTTATTAATATATTTTGTTGTTGCGAACATATTTGTAGGGCTTTTTAAAGAAAGAAAATGGTTTGTCTTTATTGGTAGCTTGATCTTAAGTAGCCTTGGGATGGGTTGGCGTTTATGGCTTGAATGGGGAGAATATAGTTTAGTTGAACATATGAAACCAGTAGTTTATGTTGGTTACCCAAGTATTATCGCTTTCATCATTACAGCAATTTATAGCGTTAGTCGTTCGTATTTGGAAAGAAAATTAAATGAAAAAAGCGATCTGCGTTTTGATAGGTAATATTCGTGTACGTTTCTGTACTAGGCAGAAATGCTCTTTCGTAAACTTGCAGAATTCCTGTGTACAAGAATATTGCTAATCGTTATGAATGAATTTCGTATGTCTTTATTTAAGTAACGAATGCTTTACTTTAATAGAACGGTTTAGGAGGAATGAAATGATAATTATTATACAAATTTTGTTGGGAATCACTATTATTGGTTTGGCTACATACTCACTAATATCTCCTGAATATGACTATATATTACTTCCAGTAATGAACTTGGTAATGGCTTTACTACTTGCAGTGATGGGTTTATCTGTAATGAAAGATAATCATAAAAATGTAGGAATTTTATTGTTGGTTACGTCTGGACTTTTATTTGTTGTTGCAACTGTTAAACTTATTTTCGACTAACGGATGCCATAGTCAAGTAGAGCAACGTCATTTAAGACGTTGCTTCAGACTGTAGACAAAAAATATAAACAGTGAATATAACTGTATACTAATGAAAAAGAGCGTATGCAAGAAAATATTGATTTCCTTTGCGGCGGACGCGTTTCGCGGGCACGGTTTTAGTCTCCTCGTCACTAGAAAAACCGGTGCGCCTGCGGTTACTCGACGCAGTATACATTGCTCATGTTTCTGTTTCTGTTTCTGCATCGCTTCGCTAGCTTCGATACATGGAGGTGCGTTGCATCGCTCTGCTAGCTTCGAAACATGAAAGTACGTTGCATCGTTTCGCTAGCTTCGCCGCCTTTACTCCAATCAACGGATTTCGCTTATGTTTGCGTATCTCTTCATATTATTTCATTAGTAGGATGGTCGGCAATTTCTGAAGACTCCAGCGGAAAAACGAAATAAGCTAGACCCCACAGGCTCAGCTGTCATAGACAGCTGAGCCGAGGAGGCTAGCGTTTCGTCCGCGGAAAGCGAAAGAATTAGCCGACCATAAAATTTTACGATAGAGTGCAATAGATAAGAATGCGAATTGTTATACTTTTATATTGATTAATATTCTTTTTCTCCCAGCTGGAGCAACGTCATTTAAGACGTTGCTTTTTTATATTTAAAAAGTACTTCTGATAAAACTCCTTCAGCAGCCTTCAGGTTAGTAGAAAACATAAACTCAAAGATCGCTTTCTCGATAGCAAAAATTCGATTTTCCTTTATCTTTCGGTTAAATAATTGGGTATTTTCTCCCTTGTTATTTGAAAAATCATCCAATTTTTTTGTTTTCCAATGATTTTTTATAAGTACGTAATATGTAATTTGATTCAATTATTTCATAAATCTTTTAATTCAAACTTGACTTGTGTTAACCTATTAATTGAATAGGTTAACACAAGTGTTTTTTAGGTTAATCTTTAAGATAATAAGAAAATGAGGGAATTACATTGCAACATTTTTGGGTGGTAGGTACTGATACAGATGTTGGAAAAACGTTTATCACAACAGTATTCATGCGTCATCTCCAAATGCAGGGACATAGAGTAATACCTTACAAACCTGTACAAACGGGTGAAGTCATGGATAAAGGTCGCTATTATTATCAGGACACAAC
>NZ_JBFUJC010000338.1:0-3397 GCF_056401595.1 Paenisporosarcina sp. P4_E4_2
ATGAATGACAATGCGGATAAATATGCAGGGATGGATCGCTTCGAATGCCGCAAGCAAATTGTTGCGGATCTTCAAGAAGCGGGAGTATTGTTTAAAATCGAAGAGCATATGCATTCAGTTGGGCACTCAGAGCGTAGCGGCGCAGTAGTTGAACCGTATCTTTCGACACAGTGGTTCGTAAACATGCAGCCACTCGCAGACGAAGCAATTAAATTGCAGCAAGGCGAAGACAAAGTTCAATTCGTACCGGAACGCTTTGAAAACACCTATATGCGCTGGATGGAAAACATCCGTGACTGGTGTATTTCACGCCAATTATGGTGGGGTCACCGAATTCCAGCTTGGTACCACAATGAAACAGGCGAAATTTACGTAGGTCATGAAGCACCAGCGGACATCGAAAACTGGAAACAGGACGAAGATGTATTGGATACATGGTTCTCATCTGCACTATGGCCGTTTTCAACAATGGGCTGGCCGGACGAATCAAACGAAGAATTCAAACGTTACTACCCGACCGATGTATTAGTAACAGGATATGATATTATATTCTTCTGGGTATCACGTATGATTTTCCAAGGAATTGAGTTCACGGACCAACGTCCGTTTGACGATGTATTGATTCACGGACTTGTACGTGCTGAAGACGGACGTAAAATGTCTAAGTCATTAGGCAACGGAGTAGACCCAATGGACGTAATTGAGAAATACGGTGCGGATGCACTTCGTTACTTCTTATCAACTGGTTCATCACCAGGGCAAGATTTACGTTTCTCAATCGAGAAAGTGGAATCGGTTTGGAACTTCGCGAACAAGATCTGGAACGCTTCACGTTTTGCCATGATGAACATGGAAGGCATGAAGTTTGAAGATATTGATTTAAGTGGAGAAAAATCTGTTGCGGACGCATGGATCTTGACTCGCTTGAATGAAACAATTGACCAAGTAACAAAACTGGCAGAGAAATATGAGTTTGGTGAAGTAGGGCGCGCCCTTTATAACTTCATCTGGGATGACTTCTGTGACTGGTACATCGAAATGGCGAAGTTGCCATTATACGGTGAGGATGAAGATGCGAAGAAAATGACTCGTTCAGTGTTGGCATACGTTTTAGACAACACGATGCGTTTACTACATCCATTCATGCCGTTCATCACGGAAGAAATCTGGCAGAGCCTGCCGCATGAAGGCGAATCAATTACGATTGCTGCATGGCCGACTGTCAATGAATCGTTGACGGACAGCACAAAAGCATCAAGTATGAAATTGCTTTCGGATATCATCCGTTCAGTACGCGCGATCCGTGCAGAAGTACAAACGCCAATGAGCAAAAAAGTGCCGTTATACATCTCTGCTAAAGATTCAGAAACATTAGCAGTACTCGAAGCAAATGCGATGTACTTGGAGAAATTCTGTAACCCAGAACCATTGGTTTTAGGTCAAGGAATTGAGGCACCAGGTCAATCAATGTCAAGTGTCGTTTCAGGTGCAGAACTATTCTTACCACTTGAAGGCTTAATCGACGTAGCAGCTGAAACTGCACGATTGGAGAAAGAGCTGGAGAAATGGGCGAAAGAAGTTAAGCTTGTAACAGGCAAACTTTCAAATGAACGTTTCGTTTCGAAAGCACCTGAAGCAGTTGTTGCAGAAGAACGCGCAAAACAACAGGATTATATCGAAAAACACGCAACCGTTGAAAAACGCTTGGCTGAATTGAAGAATTTATAAGTTAGTGATAATGCCTCAAAAGCTTAAGGCTTTTGGGGTGTTTTTTATGGTGTGAAGAATAGTTTATCTGCATTTCGATGGATGAAATCTAGGATTCGAGGGAAGATATCTAGATTACATTCTCGAAAGGTTATTAAAGGCCGACCTCTTAAGCGATTTAGAGTTTAGTTGGAAAATATGGAACTTTAGTTGGGAATATATCGCGTTTAGTTGGAAAATTTGAACCTTTAGTTGGAGACGCTGTTGTCGTGTAACCACGCTATATTCAAGGGGGTTACTTAAAGATATCTCAGCATAAAAATTTCATTAGTAACTAGAAATAATTTCATATCTTTTCAGCAATTGAACATGATAGAATAGAGTGAATTCTCAGATGTTCTGGGAGTATTGAGTTTGAGGAGTGACCAAATGTGTTTACATCAGTTGATAAAGTAGTTGAATACATATATTCCATGGATCAGAAAACGGAGCGAAATGGTCGACTAAGTCGTATCACTTCCATCCTGGCGGTCCTCGGGAATCCACATAAAGGATTCCGTTCTGTTCACATTGCAGGGTCAAACGGCAAAGGTTCAACTTTGAATGCTCTTAAAGAAATATTAATTGCTGAAGGCCTCCAAGTCGGAAGCTTCATATCTCCTCACCTTGAAAAAGTAAACGAACGCATCATGATGAATGATGTAATGATCACAGACGAACAATTTATCCAATATATGAACGATATCTATCCACTTCTGCAAAAAGGTCAAGTTGGAGAAGGCTCGAACTTCTTCGAAATTTTGACGGTCATTGCATTTATGTACTATAACGACATGAAAGTGGATATTGCCTTAATTGAAACAGGGATTGGCGGGAAATTCGATTCAACGAACGTGCTGACACCACTGCTATCAATTTTAACGTCCATTTCGCTTGATCATACGCAAATCTTAGGCGACACCCTTGAAGCCATCGCTGAAGAAAAAGCGGGAATCATCAAACCACTCGTTCCGGTGATCAGTGCAGTGAAAGACAAACAGGCTGTTGCGGTTATCGAACAGAAGGCCGAATTGGAACAAGCGCCAATTTACCAATTATATAAAGATTTTCTTATTGGAAATGTAACTCAGGAAATAAATCAACAAAGTTTTTCTTATCAATTAAACGGTGAAAAAATGGTAGATATATCCCTGAAAATGATGGGGCATCACCAAGTTGAAAATGCGTCGCTTGCCATTACAGCTGCGTTGTTTTTGAACAAACATCACGGTTTTACCATTTCTGAAGAGAGTATCCGCCATGGTCTAATCACCTCTAGCTGGGCCGCGCGTTTTGAAGAAGTTTTACCTAACGTCATCATAGACGGAGCACATAATCCGGCAGGTATGGAAGTGCTTATTCAAACCATTCAGCAACGCTACGCGACAAAAAATATTCACGTCGTCTTTACCGCACTTCAAGATAAAGACATTGCATCCGTGCTTCATATGCTGGATGAAATTTCAGCAAGCATTACTGTCACAGAAATTCATGTGAAAAATGCGGCAGCTGGAAAAGATATTTTTGAAGCGACAAAGCATCCAGAAAAACAATTGATCTTGAACTGGCATGAGGCACTCGAGCAGACTCTAGTAAAAGTAGACGAGTCAAATGTTGTTCTAGTAACCGGCTCGCTATACTTCATGTCGCT
>NZ_JBFUJC010000339.1:0-3364 GCF_056401595.1 Paenisporosarcina sp. P4_E4_2
GTTTACAATATCAATACCAAGTTCTGGGTCAATAACATTTTCTAGTGCACCCATCATGCTGTCGCGCATATCTTGATCCATGTTCATACCCCTCTCTAACTAACGTATATATTCATCATAACAAATGCAGCTTACTGAGACAAATAGTGTGCGATGAAGCTGGTTGATTCCAGCATCCCTTTTCTTGAAACGGCATGACCCGCCGATTTATCCGTCATAAATTGGAAACGTTCAGGATCGTGCACATATGATTTTTTCAACGCATTGAAAAAGTTAAAGGTAGGTTCATAAGGAACCACATTATCTTGAACCCCATGCCAGAAAAATACTGGCCGGCCATTCAATGCACTCGGGTTTAAAGTAAGATCGAATTTTCTTAACGTATCAAACATATGCATACGCTCCACGTCAGTAATCGGTAATTTAAAGCCACGTGCTTCATACTGAGCCATTTGTGCCTTCGCCAAATGGACATATCCTGGAGAACCCATCATTACGGCAGCCGTGTCTATCCACGGATAAACATTCAGGCACCCTAATGTTTCAATGCCACCCATTGATGTCCCAGCTAGTCCTATTTTCGTATGGTCCATTATTAAGTTTTGTTCAATTAATTGTTCTCTTAACATAGCTACTTCTTCAATAGATGTTAAAATTATTTCCCAGAAGCGCAGTGACAATTGAATTTCATCAAGCTTTTCTTGTCTCTCTCCATGCAAATGGGCATCAGGCAGTATCACTCGAAAGCCTTTCTCGGCCAATTGGTAGGCATAATGTAAGTTGTGTTCTTTAGCACTTGTGAAGCCATGAAGAAAAATCACGACTGGTACCTGTTGTTCCCGTAGGGATTCTTTGTATACATGTAATAGTGGAATATGTCCCCACCGCTCATTTTCAACGTTCACTTTTCCACTTCCTTCGTATCTAATACTTGTTATCGTAGCAAAACAAATCAAAAACTTCAAAAATGAAGTTGGATTTTTTTGACTAATGGATGTCCATGACGATACACTTTACTCTAATAGGAAAGGAGTCATTTAACATGCAACCTCATTTAATCGTTTTGGATCTTGATGGAACATTATTAACAGATGAAAAAGTCATTTCTGAAAAGACTTTACATACGTTATTTAAAGCAAAAGAAAAAGGTCATGAAATAATGATCGCGACTGGACGACCTTATCGTGCCAGTGAAGTTTACTACCACCAGTTAAAAATGCAAACACCCATTGTCAATTTTAATGGTGCCTTTGTCCATCATCCCACTGACCATACATGGAATTCGATTCATGAACCCATTAATTTGAAAGTTGTAAACGAAGTGATTGATGCCATTCATGATTATAAATTTCATAACATTATTGCCGAAGTTATGGATGATGTTTACTTGCACTATCATGATGAGAAACTGCTCGACATTTTCAGCTTCGGAAAACCACAAGTAACAACAGGTGATATTCGAAATTATTTAAAGACCGACCCTACCAGTTTGCTTATTCATGCAGAAGAGCATGAAGTTCCTGCCATCCGTCAACACTTACATGATGTACATGCAGAAGTGATTGATCACAGAAGATGGGGCGCGCCATGGCATGTAATTGAAATTGTACGCAGCGGCCTAAATAAAGCTGTAGGTATTTCGCATGTATCGAAACACTTGAATATTCCAAAGGAACGCATTATTGCATTTGGTGACGAAGACAATGATTTAGAGATGATTGAATATGCTGGAACCGGCGTTGCTATGGGCAATGCCATTGCGAAACTCAAAAACATTGCAAATGAAGTAACAACTTCAAATAATGACGATGGGATTGCGGATTTCTTACAAGAACGTTTAAAATTATAGAAATAGTTGATTCAGGGGGATACAAATGAGAATATTTGCAGACAGTGCTTGCGATTTACCGAAATCTTTTTATGAAACAAATCCGGTCACGTTGATTCCATTACGTGTACATATTGATGATGCCGAATACTTGGATGTCATGACAATCGATTCGACACAAGTTTATGCGGAAATTCGTCAAGGGAAACAACCAAAAACTTCACAAGCTTCACCAGAACAATTTTTGACGTTTTTTGAAGAACTTGCGAAGTCCGGAGAAGAAGGCTTGTATATTGCCTTTTCTTCAGAACTTTCAGGAACACATAATACCGCAGTTATGATTCGGGAACAGGTAAAGGAAGACTATCCGGATCTTAAATTAACAATCGTTGATTCGCGATGTGCTTCACTTGGTTATGGCTTGCTTATAAAAGAAGCCGTCCGATTGATGAAATCTGGAGAACCTATGGAACGTATTGTCGAAATAATCCGTTTTAAAGCACTACATATGGAACATTTGTTTACAGTTGAAGATTTAGATTATATGGCTCGAGGCGGACGCGTGTCCAAGACCAGTGCTATTATTGGAGGATTATTAAACATCAAACCTCTTCTTCACGTGGAAAACGGCAAGCTTGTACCGATTGAAAAATTAAGAGGACGCAAAAAAGTAATGAAACGGATCATTGAACTCATGGAAGAACGCGGTGAGCGTTTACATGAACAAACTATTGCAATCAGTCATGCTGACGATGAAGCATTTGCAATGGAAATGAAGGCAATGGTTGAAGAAACATTCCATCCAAAACATGTAGAAATTCATATTATCGGATCTGCGATAGGTGCACATACYGGTCCTGGTGCATTAGCTTTGTTCTTTTCAAATCAGATACAGCCATAAGAAACGGAGCGAGTGAACATGAAGAAAATCGTCATCGTTGGAGCTGTTGCAGGAGGAGCGACTGTCGCTTCCCAAATTCGTTTTTATGACAAAAACGCAGAGATTGTTGTGTTCGATCAGGATGATACGATGTCGTATGGTGCGTGCGGAATGCCGTATGTCATCGGAGGGAAAATTTCAGAGCCCAATCGTTTGATTGCGGCAACTCCTGAAGAGTTTAAAAACGAGCGGAAAATCAATGTTTTTCTGAAACATCGTGTGACAAAAATTGATCGCCAGTTTAAGACGGTAGAAGTCTTGAATCTCGAGTCACAGCAATCCTTTAAAGAAACTTACGATTTTCTTATCCTCTCTCCAGGTGGTACACCGATTGTGCCTGAAACAACCGGTCTGGAAAGCGCGATCATGTTCACGTTGCGTAACTTCAGTGATATGAAAAAAATCAATGGATATATATCCACTGAGAAACCTAAAAGCTGTGTAATTGTGGGTGCTGGATTTATCGGTGTGGAAATGGCAGAAAACCTTGTTGACATTGGTTTGAACGTATCAATTGTCGAAAAATCCCCTCAAGTGATGAACATCATGGACGTGGACTGCTCTGCCCTTGTGGAAAAAGAGCTAAGTGACCATGG
>NZ_JBFUJC010000340.1:0-3356 GCF_056401595.1 Paenisporosarcina sp. P4_E4_2
ATGGAGGGCTAATATAAAGTCACCTTGTCCCCATAGAACTTGAGCTGCACCAATTAGCGCTTGTAAAATCAAGAAAAACATTGCCATAAAAGCTAAAAATTTTGTTTCGCGTATATGTCCCATTGCTTTCCATGACCAAACGGATAAGATCAAGATGAGAAAACCTACCGAACCAGTTACGAGACGGTGAGAAAATTCAATTAAAACTTCAGTAGTGATTTTGTCGGGAATTAGTTCTCCATTGCATCCCGGCCAGTGTCTGCCGCAACCCATTCCACTTTCTGTTTTCGTAACAAGTGCTCCACCAAGAATTATGAGCAACATGCCGATTGTAGAAGCAACAGCAAACCACTTTAAGTATTTACTTTGTTGCATGAATGACACCTACTTTGTCTATACTGATCGCGAAAATGCGATACCTGCATGTTTGATAATAGCTAAGAATATGACAAAAAACAATGTTTAACAGAGAAACAACAACAGTAAGGATACCCAATTCACAAATTGTTCATAAAATATTCTCTTTCCATTCACAAAACTTTTTAGAAAATGCTTTACTATAGATATGTTGTGTCAAATTGACAGGAAACCGCTATGGCTTTTTATCGAATTTGAACTTAAATATAGAATTAGCATAAGTTTTTCGATATAGTAAGTGTAGCGGAATATGCTTACAACTTTGAAAGGGGGAGTTATCATGTCAAACGGTCGCGCGATCAATGCAAGAACTGATGCGGATCTTGAAACAACATCATTTGTTAAAGACTTTCTTGCATTGATTAAGATTGGAATTGTAAACTCAAACCTTGTGACTACGTTTACGGGATTATGGTTGGCATTTCAATTTTCAAACCGTCACTTCTTAGATGAGATGGACCTCATGTTTTATACTCTTGTCGGTGCAGCGTTGATTATTGCCGGTTCAGCCGCAATGAACAACTACATCGATCAGGATATAGATCCAATTATGGCGAGAACAAAATCCAGACCGACTGTGACGGGACGATTCAAACCAACTGCCGTATTGTCCGTTGCTCTGTCCTTCATGGTTGTCGGTGAGATTTTGTTATTTATGGCATCGTTTTCAGCTGGTATATGGGGACTTGCTGGTATTATCAGTTACGTTGTCCTTTATACCATGTGGTCAAAAAGAAGGCATGTGAGCAATACAATCGTTGGGAGTATATCAGGGGCTATTCCTCCAGTAATCGGATGGGCAGCAGTTGAACCTACACTTGGATGGGGTGCACTTGCATTATTCCTCATCATGTTCGCATGGCAGCCTCCACACTTTTATGCACTTGCTATGAAACGAACGGAAGAATACCGGGCGGCAGRCATTCCGATGTTGCCGGTTATTAAAGGATTTGCACATACGAAGCGCTCCATGCTTCTGTGGATTTTAGTTCTTTTCCCACTTCCATTCTTACTCATGGAACTAGGAACATGGTTCCTCGTACTCGCTACTGTGCTTAATATTGGATGGCTCGTACTTGCACTAAGAGGCTTTAAAGCGGAAGATGATTTAAAATGGGCAAAAGGCATGTTTATCTATTCCTTAAATTACATGACCATCATTTTTGTCTCGATGATTATTTTCTCGATTTTCAGCTAACTTTTGGGATTCTTTCTTTGAATTTAGAATTCATATAGAATGGAACCACAGTCCGATTTACAAATGAATACAACTACGAAAGAGGGGTTTGATTAAGCTATGATGAAAGGGCTCAAAAAGTGGCGTCTCTTTTCACTGCTGACAGCTCTAATGGTCTTTTTGTCTGGATGCGGTGAAGAACATTTATCTACACTTACTCCAGCGGGACAAGTCGGTAGAGATCAATTGGATTTAATGTTGCTTTCAACAGGAATCATGGTACTTGTTATTGTTGTAGTAATGATTGTTTACATTCTTGCAATCGTCAAGTTCCGTCGTTCTAAAGTGGGCGAACATGTAATTCCTAAGCAAGTAGAAGGAAGTCACAAATTAGAACTTATCTGGACTATCGTTCCGATTATTTTACTATTGATTTTGACAGTTCCTACTGTAGTCTCTACATATAAATTGGCGGATGTCAGTGGTATGGATACAGTCGATGCAAAAGGCAATAAGACAGCAGTAACGGTTAACGTTAAAGCAAATCTTTACTGGTGGGAATTTGAGTATCCGGATTTAGGAATCGTTACAGCTCAAGAATTAGTAGTACCGACGCAAGAGAAAGTTTACTTTAACCTTAAAGCAGCAGATGTAAAACACTCATTCTGGATTCCTGCAGCGGGCGGTAAAATGGATACAAACGTTGAAAACCTAAACACATTCTATTTAACATTCGACAATCCTTCAGATAGTCTTGAAGATGGTGTGTTTTATGGTAAATGTGCGGAACTTTGTGGTCCTTCACATGCCCTTATGGACTTCAAAGTAAGATCTTTAGATCGTGATGATTTCAATGCTTGGGTAGCAGACATGAAAGCATCAAAAGCAGAAGAAACGCCAGAAGGTGACGTTGCTCAGCAAGGTCAGGAAATCTTCAACACTAGCTGTATTGCTTGTCATGCTGTATCAGGTGCAGGCACAACTGGTGGTGTAGGTCCTAACTTAGCAACTTTTGGAGATCGCAACCGAGTAGCTGGTTTCATGGAACAAACTGATGAAAACGTTAAGGCATGGATTAATGATCCTGAAGAGCATAAACCAGGTAACTTGATGCCTCAACCTGAAGATTTACCTAATAGAAATGGTAAAGAATTAACAGATCAAGAGCTCACAGCTCTGACAGAATACTTAATGGGACTATCTGTAGAAGATTAATCTTCTACAGAATGACAAGAAGGAGGTTAAAGTTGTGAGTTCAATCGCACAGAAAAAAGGCTTTGGTGCCACTCTTTGGGACTATTTAACAACAGTCGATCATAAGAAAATTGCCATCCTTTACCTCATTACCGGTGGATTCTTCTTTATCGTCGGCGGTATCGAGGCTATGCTTATACGTATACAACTAGCACAACCTGACAATGATTTTGTGAGTGCTGGTCTTTTCAATCAAATTATCACGATGCATGGTACAACCATGATCTTCCTGGCTGCCATGCCATTGTTATTAGGCTTTATGAATGCCGTTATGCCACTTCAAATCGGTGCGCGTGACGTTGCTTTCCCATTCTTAAACTCTTTAGGTTTCTGGTTATTCTTCTTCGGAGGAGTATTCCTTAACTTATCTTGGTTCTTGGGAGGAGCACCTGATGCAGGATGGACTTCATATGCATCGCTTTCATTAGCTTCACCGGGTCATGGGATTGACTTTTATGCTTTAGGTCTATTCATTTCCGGTTTTGGTACATTAATCGGAGGTATTAAC
>NZ_JBFUJC010000341.1:0-3345 GCF_056401595.1 Paenisporosarcina sp. P4_E4_2
ACTAACCGCTTTCGCAGTAGTTGGTACTTGTACAATAGAACTTAAAATAAAACTAGATGATAGAGCAAATACAGCTAAGCTTTTTAAGACCTTACTACTTGTACAATAGAACCTAAAATAAAACTAGATGATAGAGCAAATACAGCTAAGCTTTTTAAGACCTTACTTTTGTTGTTTRCTTTTTTCCCCATTTTCTTCCTCCAAGTCTCTGTCTTTTTATTACATATGTAGTGCAATGAATTACGAAACAATGATTCTAATAATAATTTTTTTGTTTCTCCTTTTCCTCATTAAACCTCTCCCCCTGCCTAACTAAATAGTAGATTAATATATTTGTAAAAATGTAAAGGTTTCGTGCTGATGACTTAACTTCACATTTAATACACTGATCTGTCTTTCAACATCAAGTTATTAAAATTTTTCAACTAATCTARTAYCAACTGGGAGTTTATTCAACATTTATTCATTCAATATTCAGAAACATTACCCAATTAACCCTCATCATCCCACATTTCTACTTTCCTGAAAATTAAACATAGGATGTATCTTGTGCTGTTCTTGGTTCTATACCTGCTTAAAACAAAAGTACTACTTCACGACTTTTTATTTAATCATTCATCTTTTGCGTATAAATATGGCACCATGCATCGGGCATGAAAAAACCCAAGTGAATTATCCTCACTTGGGTCGCAATCGGTTTATTGTTGGAGAACCGTTACTTGTTTAGGCGTTGATGACACTTTAAAAGAGGTTGTCTACAACTTTACTGTTTCCAGTAATTCTATATTAGACGCGAACCCTTGATTTCCCTTTAAATTAATACAATATTTTTCCATTTAACAAACCTTTGTACATTTTTTGCTATATAAAAATGTCTATCAAATCTGCTTACAATTTGATAGACATGGGATTAGTTATGGGTTTTATACTGCTTCTTCCACAATGCTATTCTGCAGCAAGTACATTTTGTGATACAAGCCTTTGCTTGCAAGCAACTGTTGGTGATTGCCCCGTTCAACGACTTCGCCTTGATGAAGGACTAAAATCAGCTCTGCATCTTGAATCGTACTCAACCGGTGGGCGATGGCAATCGTTGTTCGTCCTTGTCGCATTTTTTCAAGACTTGATTGAATTGCCACTTCTGTTTCCGTATCGATGTTTGCTGTTGCTTCATCCAGCACCAAAATCTTCGGATCCGTCGCCATCGTACGGGCGAATGCGACGAGTTGACGCTGACCACTTGAGAAGGTTGAGCCTCGCTCGGTTACTTTTTGCTTATAGCCTTCTGGCAACAGATTGATGAAGCCGTCAGCTTGAACAAACTCTGCAGCAGCACGTACTTCGTCATCCGTCATACTTTGCTTGTGCAAACGAATGTTGCTTTCGATATCCCCGAAGAACAAGAACGGATCTTGTAGCACAAGTCCCATTTTATCTCGTAATTCCTGAGCTTTGAAATCTTTTACAGATTGTCCATCTATCAAAATATCACCTTGTTCAAACTCATAAAAACGCATCAATAAATTGATGATGGAACTTTTCCCACTTCCAGTATGGCCGACAAGCGCTACCGTTTCCCCAGGATTCGCGGTGAAGGAAATGTTTTTCAATACATCTGTTTGTCCATCGTAAGAGAAGGTTACATTTTTGAATTCAATTTTCCCAGCATCAATCCGTGCATTTGTGTTCGCCTGGCTTGGCACAAGTTCCTTTTCATCGAGTAGCTTGAAAACACGTGATGCCGCTACAATGGCTTGTTGGAAAATCGATAAACGTTGCATAACTTGATTAATCGGTTCAAAGAATCGGTCAATATATGTCACGAAGGCGTAAATCACACCAACTTCGATCGTATTGCTGAATGAGGTTACCCCGAAATAGCTCAGCAACATAATCAGAGCAAGTGCATACACCAAATCAATCGCGGGACGCAGCAACAAACTATCCATTTTGATGTTACGCTTGCCTGCTTTCCAGTGCTGTTCATTGATGTCATTGAATTCATCTTTCAATCTCGGTTCTTGTCGGAATGCCTGAATCATGGACATGCCTTGAAGTGATTCTGCCAGTTTTGCATTTAATTGACTCAATCGTTCACGCAAATCTTGGTAAAACACCGAGCTGTAACGACGGTACGTCTTTATAATCATAAATAATATCGGCAATAGCAATAGTGTAACGAGGGCCAGTTTAACATTCAGAATGAACATCGCGATGTATACTCCGACCACTAAGAAACCACTTTGCAAGAAACCGACCAAGACACTGACAAACATATCTTTAATGGCTTCCGTATCATTCGTTACGCGAGACACAATGCTTCCGGCAGGCGTTTTATCAAAATAACGCATTCCGAGGTTTTGTACTTTCGTAAAGACATCAATTCGCATTTGCTGAATGATTTTCAGTGCTATCTCCTGGAATTTCAGCAGCTGGAAATAACTAATGAAAACATTGGAGATTTGAATGAATAAGTACGCACTCGCCAGTCCGACTAGCGGTCCCGTCGGAAAGTTTTGAACGGTCAAATAATCATCTATGAACGTTTTAATCAAAATCGGTCCAACAACGTCCCCGACTACGGTAAGGCCTAGTAGGAATAACGCAAACGTTATGACTTTTTTATGTGGCTTCAAATAGGAAATAAGCCTTCTTAAGATGATGCCTTGATCTTTTCCTGTTAGCTTTGGCTGTTCTTCCATTACACCTCACCTCCCATTTCGACAAGTGCTTCTAATTGTTGTAACTGATACATTTCGTAGTAACGTCCTTTTTGGTCCATGAGGTCTTCATGGGAACCTTTTTCAACAATTGTTCCTTCATGAAGCACGATGATTTGATGTGCATGTTGAATCGCGCTCAATCGATGTGCGGTAATAATGGTGGTTTCATCCAGTCGGGATGCTTTTAACGACTCAAGGATTGCTTCTTCTGTTCGCGCATCAACTGCAGATAACGAATCGTCCAAGATTAACAATTCCGGCTTCATCATCAATGYACGGGCAATCGAAATCCGTTGCTTTTGTCCACCAGATAACGACACGCCTCGTTCGCCGACAATGGTTTCATAACCATTCGTGAATTTCAGTATGTCTTCATGAATGTGTGCGAGCTGAGCAGCTTCATACACTTCTTCTATTGGAGCACTTGTATTCGCAAAGGCAATATTTCCAGCAACCGTCGTTGAAAACAAGAAATGATCTTGCGGTACATAACCAATTGCTGAACGCAGTCGTTCTTTTTTGTAGGCATTGATGGAATGGCCACCGTAAGTAATCCACCCATCGTACCCTTCGAACTCACGTAATAACAACTTCAAGATAGCTGTTTTCCCTGAACCCGTCT
>NZ_JBFUJC010000342.1:0-3293 GCF_056401595.1 Paenisporosarcina sp. P4_E4_2
GTATGGTGGCGGTGGGCATCCGCTTGCTTCAGGAGCATCCGTCTATTCCTGGAAAGTTGCTGATGAAGTAATTGCCAAACTAAACAAATTATGTGAGTAAGTTGAAAGGGGGAAGGACCAATGTATCCAGTGTATCCACAAGTAGGGACATCTGCAGATTTACTTAATAGCACGATTCGCTTGGAAGCATTGATTCCTTTCCTTCAAAAACAACAGGCGTCTTCGGTAGCCATTACCAATAGACGGTTATACGGTGTGATGCCATTTTATCAAGCTGTCAAGAAAGCCGGTTTACATCCAGTAATCGGTTTAACTTGTCTTATTGAACTGACTGACGAGACACTTGTTGAAGTCCAACTGTATGCCAAGACCAACCTGGGCTATCAGAACTTATTGAAAATCAGTAGCGCACTAGAAGTCAAAGCACTTTCTGCACTGCCATTAAAATGGCTCCGTGCTTATAAAGAAGACTGTTTTGTAGTTGTACCGCTTTCCAAAATCGCAGTGCTAGAAACTGTTGAATCCATATTGGATGCCTTAAAGGATTGCTTAGGTTCTGGTCTGCTGGGTGGAATAGAACGACCAGGCGGACGTATTGCTGACAGTGAAAATGAAATGGTTGGAAATTGTATCGAAAGACAAATCCCATTAATTGCAACTCATCAGGCAAATTATGTTTCTCCAAGTGATGCCTTTGCGTATGAAGTGGCTCAAGCCATTGCGAACGGTGTGAAGCTTAGTGACGCACAGCGAGTGAAACCAAAGCACGAGCATCACTATTTGCCAACCCGAGAACAATGGATCGAATGGTTTGCCGATCAGCCAGAGTGGCTGGAAGAAGCAGAACGACTACTAAACAGCTGTTTTGTTGAAATTGTCACTGATCAATACCATATGCCAAAATTCCCGGTATCTGAAAATGTGTCGACACAGGATGTTTTGCGTGAAAAATGTATGACCGGCCTTAGTCAGCGTTTGGCAACATTTGATGAGTCATATAAAGAGCGTCTCGAAATGGAACTGAATGTAATTAATCAAATGGGCTATGCAGATTATTTTTTAATTGTGGCAGACTTTATGGAGTATGCGAAAAACAAGCAAATATTGACTGGTCCCGGTCGTGGATCATCTGCTAGTTCCCTCGTTGCGTATTCGTTATTCATTACACACGTCGATCCTCTTCAATTCGGCTTATTATTTGAACGTTTCCTGAATCCTGAACGAATCACAATGCCGGACATTGATATCGATTTTGCCGATCACCGAAGACATGAAGTCATCCAGTATGTCGCTGAAAAATATGKACATACCCACGTGGCCCAAATCGTAACATATGGAACTTTGTCGGCAAAAGCGGCGGCCAGAGACGTGGCACGTGTCTTTGGATTTGATAGTTCTGTTCTGGAGATGATATCCAAACAACTGCCGAATAAACCCGGCATTTCATTTGAAGAGGCAGTGAACAGCTCTGAAAACCTGAAAAAATGGATTGACATGGACCGTACCCATCAAAAATGGTTTGACACCGTTATGGAGCTCGAAGGCTTGCCGAGAAACGCATCCACTCATGCGGCAGGAGTTGTCTTATCACCTGTTCCATTGGTAGAACTACTGCCGATTGAAGCAGGACAAGACGGCATTTATTTAACCCAATGGCCAATGAAAGAAGTGGAACAGAGTGGGTTGCTCAAAATGGATTTTCTCGGATTAAGAAACTTAACCATTTTAGAGAGAATCCGTACCATGATCTGGTTCGATCAACATAAGTGGCTTGATTTCGAAAAAATCCCGCTTCATCACGAAGGAACGTTCAAGCTCCTTCAACAGGGGGATACGACCGGGGTTTTCCAATTGGAATCAGATGGAATGAGACAAGCCCTGCGTGACATCCGGCCGACTCATTTCCTGGATATTGTGGCAGTCAACGCCCTGTATCGTCCAGGTCCAATGGATAATATTCCAACGTATAAACGCAGAAAACACCGGGAAGAGAAGACGACATATGTCCACCCGATGCTTGAGCCAATATTGAAAGAAACGCATGGGGTAATTGTTTATCAGGAACAGATCATGCAAATTTCTTCGAAAATGGCTGGATTTACATTTGGCGAATCCGATATTTTAAGACGCGCAGTAAGTAAGAAAAATCGACAGGTATTGGATGAGCAGCGCCAACAGTTTGTAGAACGGGCGCAGAAAAATCAATTTACTGAGCGAGAAGCAAATGAAGTGTATGATCTGATTGTCAGATTTGCAGATTATGGATTTCCGAAAAGTCATGCAGTAGCATATAGCATGATTTCCTATCAGATGGCCTATTTAAAAGTTCAATATCCTGCTTACTTTTACGCATCGTTATTGACAGCATCAATGGGTAATCATGAAAAAATCATGCGCTTAATTCAAGAAGTCAAACAGCATAATATTACTCTACTTCCTCCGTCCATACATAGAAGCGGGTTGACGTTCCAAGTGGAAAATGGTGCGATTCGATTTGGATTGTCTGCCGTTAAAGGAGTTTCCAATATCTTTTTACGGGACTTGTTGCAAAAACGAAAACAAGCGCATCCACTGTGGCAAGACATTTTCGAACTTGCCGTCAGTTTATCGGCAGAGCAGTTTTCACGTAAACAAATAGAGCCTTTAATTAAAGCGGGTGCTCTTGATGGCTTCGGTCACGATCGAGCGACACTGCTTGCAACTCTTGATGCGGCAGTACAATACGCGGAACTCGTCAGACCGAAAGCAGAACAGGATTTATTTGATGGAGACGTCACGACATTCGGCAAGCCCAAGTATGTGAAGAACTCGGACATGCCGGAAATGCTGAAACTTCAGTTTGAAAGGGAAACGCTTGGGTTGTATATGTCCAATCACCCGGTAGAAAGATTGAAGAAAGAAATGAACATTAATGCAACTCCTATTCAAGAAATCAAATATGCACGTAATGGTCGGGCAGTGGTCATTGTCGGCATGATTGAAGAAATCCGAAGAATACGCACTAAAAAAGGTGAGTCGATGGCATTTGTAACCGTGCAGGATGAGACGTCAGATATTTCATGTACGGTATTTCCGAAAGACTATGCTTCTCACAATCTTGTCATTAAAGAACAGCATGTTTTAGAGATCGAAGGCACTGTGGAATGGCGGCAAGGTAAGCCACAAATCATTGTGAAAAATATGCAAACACTGTCGAAATGACGACCTAACGTTAATCCTTTAGGTCGTTTTTTGCGTTTGTTCTGTAAATTTTTCTGAATCACTCATGCTTAAACATTTTGATTATTCCGGAA
>NZ_JBFUJC010000343.1:0-3264 GCF_056401595.1 Paenisporosarcina sp. P4_E4_2
ACTTGTGGCTGTATTGCATAGTGGATTATCGACTGGGGAAAAATACGATGAATGGCGAAAAATCAAACGCGGCGAAGTAAAAGTGGTCGTGGGTGCCCGTTCAGCCATATTTGCTCCATTTCAAAATGTTGGCATCATCATTTTGGACGAGGAACATGAAGGAACTTATAAGCAGGACGATTCACCTCGTTATCATGCACGAGATGTTGCAATCTGGCGAAGTGAATATCACAACTGTCCAGTTATTTTAGGAAGTGCCACGCCGTCACTTGAGTCATTTGCACGTGCCAAAAAAGGGAATTATGCCTTGTTGACGTTGGCCAACAGACCAAAAGAACAGGCATTACCTGAAGTGTCTGTCGTCGATATGCGAGAGCAATTGAAAAACGGCAACCGCTCCATGTTTTCTCTGGAACTGGCAGAAGCGATCAATGTGAGACTGGACAAGCAGGAACAGATGGTGTTGTTCCTGAATCGTCGTGGTCACTCGTCATTTGTTCTCTGTCGGGATTGTGGTACCGTGGTGGAATGTCCAAACTGCGATATTTCCATGACCTATCATCGCCATCAGGAAAAGATTAAATGTCACTATTGTGGTGAAGAGTCCCAAGTGCCTACTACTTGTCCAGAATGCAGCAGTGAGCATATCCGATTCTTTGGAACAGGTACTCAAAAAGTAGAAGAAGAAATTGCCCGATTGTTTCCAACGGCAAGGGTACTGCGTATGGATGTGGATACCACTCGGAAAAAAGGATCACATGAACACATTCTGAATCTGTTCGGAGAAGGAAAAGCCGATATACTGCTTGGCACGCAAATGATTGCCAAAGGTCTTGATTTCCCAAATATCACATTAGTAGGGGTCTTGTCAGCAGATACAACGCTTCATTTAGCGGATTTCAGAGCTGCCGAAAAAACGTTCCAATTATTAACCCAAGTCAGTGGAAGAGCCGGAAGGCATGATAAAGCAGGGGAAGTCATTGTGCAAACCTACACCCCCGAACACTATGCTATTCAATTCGCACAACAGCACGACTTTGTCCCATTTTACAATCAGGAAATGATGAACCGGAAACAATTTTTATATCCTCCATTCACATATGTCGTGCTGATTCAAATCACGCATGAAGATGTTTTGATGACTGCGGAATATGCACATAAAACAGCAAACTGGCTCCGTGACAATTTATCTCCGCAATCTGAAATTATTGGCCCGACGGCATCGTCTATTAGTCGTTTGCAAAATAGATATCGCTATCAATGTTTGATAAAATACAAAAAAGAACYGACGCTCCCGGAAGTATTGCAGCAATTAACGCGTATTTACCGGACGGACTGGATAAAAAAAGGGATTTTAATGTCCATTGACTTAAACCCTTCATCCATCATGTGAGCGGAAATGAAATGAGGAATAATCTTTGACGATTCGAAAAATCGTATTACATCCAAATGAAATATTAACAACTCCAACAAAAGAAGTGACAGAGTTCGATCAGAAACTTGCAACTTTACTTGACGATATGTATGAGACCATGCTTGAGTCAGATGGCATAGGAATAGCAGCGCCACAAGTGGGAGAGTTGCTTCGCGTTGCAATTGTAGACTTAGGAGAAGGGGAAGACATCATTGAGATGATCAATCCTTTGGTAGTTGATACGGAAGGGGAAGCCATAGAAGTGGAAGGTTGCCTCAGTTTCCCAGAACTTTATGGCGAAGTTGAACGTCCATATTTCGTACAGATAAAAGCACAGGAAAGAGACGGCACGTGGTATGAACTCGAGGCTGAAGATTATGAAGCAAGAGCCATTCTACATGAAATCGATCATTTGGATGGCGTATTGTTTGATTCGAAAATAATTCGCGTCGTCGATCCATCTGAGCTTGAAACTGAGGAGGAATTGATTTGACCTCTTTAGTATTTATGGGGACTCCAGAGTTCTCAGTACCGATTTTAACCATGCTACATGAAGAAGGCTATTCCATTTTAGCTGTTGTAACTCAGCCAGACCGTCCTGTAGGGCGTAAAAAAGTATTGACACCAACTCCTGTTAAAAAAGAAGCGTTACGTCTTGGATTACCTGTCATTCAGCCTGAAAAACTAAAAGGTTCACCACAACTAGATGAAATTCTTTCTTTACAACCGGATATTGTGGTAACGGCTGCGTTTGGTCAGTTACTTCCTAAAGAAATTCTGGAAGCACCTAAATATGGCTGTCTGAATGTACATGCTTCTTTGCTTCCTGCATATCGTGGGGGTGCTCCGATACATCAAGCTGTGATTGATGGTCAGACAGAAACAGGTGTGACCATCATGTATATGGCGCAAAAATTGGACGCTGGTGATATTATTTCACAAAAATCGATACCGATTGAACAATCCGATACAACAGGAGTTCTTTTTGAAAAATTGAGTGTCGTTGGACGTGACTTGTTAAAAGAAACATTACCGACCATTATTAATGGCTCAAATGCAAGATTGGTTCAGGATGAAAGCCTTGTGACATTTGCCCGCAATATTTCAAGAGAACAAGAACGAATTGATTGGAAACAGTCGGCACAGGACATTTATAATTTGGTACGTGGTCTTAATCCTTGGCCAGTTGCCTATACCACGTTGAAACAGGAAAACGTGAAAATATGGTGGGGTCAACCGAGTCAACAAACTTACTCGCAACCTGTAGGTACAGTCGTTGAATTGAAAGTTGATCGAGTGATTGTGCAAACAGGCGATAAACTAGCTTTTGAAATTACCGAATTACAACCAGCAGGAAAGAAAAAAATGTCTGCAGAAGAATTTCTACGAGGCACTGGTTCTAAATTACAGATTGGGGATCAGTTTGAATGAGCTCAAAAAGTTATAGAATGTGGAACGGAAATGTACGCGATGCCGCATTATCAATCTTGATGGCAATTGAAAAAAATCAAGCGTACAGTAATTTGTTACTTCATCAGACCATAGAAAAATATGATATTGAACCAAAAGACCGTGGGTTATTAACGGAAATTACTTATGGTACGCTGCAACACAAGATGACGCTTGATTACTATCTACAACCGTTCATCAAAGGAAAGCTGGATGATTGGGTTCGCCAGTTATTAAGACTTTCACTTTATCAAATTCATTATTTGGACCGAATTCCGAATCATGCTGCTGTCAATGAAGCTGTTGAAATTGCCAAGAAACGCAGTCACAAAGGGACAGCTGGATTGGTTAATGGCATTTTAAGAGGCATTCTACGACAAGGAGTTCGCTCGACTGAGGAT
>NZ_JBFUJC010000344.1:0-3239 GCF_056401595.1 Paenisporosarcina sp. P4_E4_2
CGATGGCATCACGTATCGCATAACTTGTATGAGTATAAGCTCCAGGGTTGAAAATAATGCCGTTAATTCCATCATCTTCTGCATTGTGCAGCCAATCAATTAGTTCACCTTCGTGATTCGATTGCTTACATTGAACATGAATATCCGATTGTTTTCCGTAAGTTATAAGCTTTTGCTCTACATCTTCCAACGTTTCATGTCCATAAATAGCAGGTTCACGTTTTCCTAAACGATTTAGGTTAGGCCCATTTAAACAAAGAATTTTCATCTTTTTTCCTCCAGTTCCATCGTGCCCCCTTCATTTTATCATAACAAATAGTTGCAGCAACTACTTTCTCTTGTCATCATAAACCTCTTGGTCATAGTAATGAATCGTCTCGGCAAGGGCTCTGCAAATTATTAAAATAACCGAAATAATCGGTACCGACTTCCAACTTATATGGGAAAAATCTTGATAAATACTCCATTCCAGCAGAATCCAGATGGCAAATCCAACAACAATTGACGTGGCAATCGCCGGCATTTTGCTGACAATCATGAACAGAGCCATCGCAAGATTGATGATCAAGAAGACGACCAGAAAAGTAAGAAACCATTTGACTGATGGGTGAGCGTCGGAAAATACTTGCCATCTCTTAGTCCATTTTATTGGGCTCCATGGAATATAATCAAAAACATATAAAAACTTTAATATTATAGTGAAAACCACAGCATGTGCTACTGAAATCGTTAAGAAGTGAGTACCTTTCATTCAAATCACATTCCTTTCTATTTATTCAATTTTGACTAACCTCACTCTCTCTATTCATAGATATAGTGCTTTTTAAAAAAATTAGTACAATTAAAGCGATAATTACTGTTGCAAGCGTTGATACGGCTCTTTCATTGTTAAACAGATTAATCTAAAACGAAAAAACGCACGTTGTATCCCAAGGATACAGCGTGCGTTTTCTTCATCTAATAAATCTACTTGCTAGTGGCATTCTCAAAACAGCGTTTTTAACTGTTAAACTTAAAGTCCACATTTCAATTGAGCACCGCAATTTGTACACGTATTACAGCCACCCATTTCTTTTACGGTCCCCTGACGGCAAACAGGACATGTGTTTCCTACTTCTGAGCCGATTGTGACATTCGTTGAACGAAGATCTTGGATTGTATCGATCAGGACAACTGGACGTTTCCCAATGATGGTTTCTTCATAATGATGTTCATCCATCACATTTTCTTCCGCTTTAAGTGTCAGGACTTGTGCATCACGGCTGCCATCCACATAAACTGTCCCGCCTTTAGCACCACCACGATAAAGTCTTTCATAAACGCCTTGTACTTGTTCAACTGTATAACCGCGTGGTGCATTAACAGTTTTCGAAATCGAGCTGTCAATCCAACGTTGAATTATGCACTGAACATCCGCATGCGCTTCAGGTGCCAATTCCATTGAAGCAACAAACCATTCTGGCAAGCTTTGTTCATCTGCTTCAGGGTTTGCGTTCAAGTATTCCTGAACAATGTCCGCTTTTACTTCGATGAATTTCCCTAAACGGCCACTACGAAAGTACGTGAAGGAGAAATAAGGTTCCAGACCTGTCGACACTCCCACTAATGTTCCAGTTGATCCAGTTGGTGCTACGGTCAACAAGTGAGAGTTGCGAATGCCTGTTTCTTTGATAGACTGACGAACATGCTCAGGCATTTTTTTCATAAATCCGGTATTGATGAAAGCGTCTCTCAGACGGTTAGTTTCTTCATTTGTTTCCCCTTGCAAGAACGGGAAACTTCCACGTTCTGCAGCAAGTTCTGCAGATGTTTCATATGCTGTTACTGCTATCGTTTCGAAGATTTGGTCGACAAGAACGTTACCTTCCACTGAACCGTACTCTTTTTCACAATAAATTAGTAAGTCTGCAAGCCCCATTACTCCTAGACCAACACGACGTTCACCCAAAGCTTGTTTTTTATTGTCTTCAAGGAAGTAAGGTGTTGCATCAATAACATTGTCCTGCATGCGAACTCCAACACGTACTGTTTCTCTCAAGCTATCAAAATCGACAGTTTTTGTATCTTTATTCGCAAACTGAGCTAAATTCACAGCTGCCAAGTTACATACAGAATTAGGTGCCAACGGTTGTTCTCCACATGGGTTGGTAGCAACCACTTGTTGTCCATACGCTTTTGCATTGGTCATTTCGTTTGCATTGTCGATAAAGAAAATGCCAGGCTCTGCAGAATACGTTGCACAAACGTTAATGAGATTCCACAAATCTTTCGCTTTCATCGTACGGTAAGTTCGGATGGCATGTCCTTGTTTTTCCCATTCACGTACATCCCCGACTTCGTGCCATTTCTCATTGTACGTTACCATTTCCTCAGCTGAATAACTTTCAACAGCGGGGAAGCGTAACTCGTGATCGCCGTCTTCTTCCACAGCTTTCATGAAATCGTCGGTCAATGTCACAGATATATTGGCTCCTGTTAAGAATTCGGAATTGTTAACACTATATGTGCCTCCATCGTGGAGTTTCGTTTCTGCATCACGGAAAATTGCATCACTGAATCCACCCTGGCCAGGAATTGTCTTGTAATTTACTATCCCTTGGTACATTGCTTCTTCTTGATGTGTCAGAGCTTTAAATTTAAGCTTGTCATTCGCTAATTGCTTGATGGTTTCATCATTTGTATTTTCAATCAGGAAACGTAGAATTCTAGGATTTTGCATTTTGGAAATGATGAATTCCGCAATGTCAGGATGCCAATCTGCCAACATAATCATTTGAGCGCCTCTGCGACTGCCGCCTTGCTCAACCAAATGTGTTAGTTTTGCGATATCGTCCAACCATGAAACAGAACCAGATGACTTTCCGTTTACACCTTTAGCGAGTGTATTGCGTGGACGCAAAGTTGATCCGTTTGTTCCAACTCCCCCACCTCGACTCATAATTTCCATTACTTGTTTACGGTGATCGGAAATACCTTCACGGGAATCCGGCACAAAGGGCATAACGTAACAATTGAAGTATGTAACGTCTGTTCCTGCACCCGCTCCATAAAGCACACGTCCTGCGGGAATAAATTTCAATTGGACCAATTGCTTATAAAACTTTTCAAACCATTCTTTTTTCTTCTCTTCAGAAGTTTCAACAGAAGCAAGTCCGGTCGCATTGCGTTTAGCAATTTGCTCATAGAAAACTTCCAAAGGTTTTTCGATAACATTAATGGAACGAGTTACAATACCCGAC
>NZ_JBFUJC010000345.1:0-3237 GCF_056401595.1 Paenisporosarcina sp. P4_E4_2
GAACCATATTGATTTCCACTCCACGGTTGGMCGCATCAACGAGCGCATTCACGATATCGCGTTTGGCAATGAAGAACATGCCTAGCCATATTTTGTYGCCTTCTTTCGTATCGGACAAATCTTTAAGTAATGCATCCAATATCTTTTTCTCTGTAACATATTGAACTTCATATTGCCCTTCACTTTCTTTTACGTCAACTCGAGGAAGTTCTGGACCTCCCGAATAGAGTGATACGGCTTCCTCTGCTTCCAACATATCGTTGAGCACGGGACCAGTTACTTTTAAGGCAATATTGCCGTTGAATCCACTTGCATCATGTGGATTCGATGAAGTGACCATCGCTTCCTTATCTGTTATCACTGCTTTTCGATGATTGGCCTTTACGTTCAAAAGGGTCATATAGGATGCAATCGTCATTTTAGGTGCATCACTTGCCATTGCATTGTCAATCCACCCTTTGCCCCCAATATCAAACCATTGGAACATCGTGCGGTAAATACCTGAATAAATAGGTGTGGAATCGCGTAAAGAATCTAAATCAGTATAGACAACTTCGACTCCCGCATCGCGCATTTTTTTAAACCACTCATTCTCATAAGAGCCATATCCTCGATTAAGGGGATCGGTAATAAACACAATCGGCATGTTTGGATTTTCTTTCTTTTTGTTCGCTATTGTCATGGATAATGTATCTGCAATTTTAGGGAAATCTTCGTTCTCATCGTAGTAGCCATCGAATAGAAAAAAGTCGACCACAACAAATTCTTCGGCATCTTCAATCATGGTGTATACTTCATCAAAAATTTGATTTTCATGAACTATGCCTTTACCTTTTTGATCTTGTGCATAAGTTAAATCCGTAATCATTTCGATATTGTCCGTTTTGTGTAACTCCCCTGCATATGAAATTCCTTTTGGCAGTGGTTTAAACGTGTGCCACATGATTGCAGCAATATATATCAGAGCAAATACGCCCAACGAACCTATAATAATTCGTTTACGCTTGCTCCATTGTTTGCGCGGCTTGTTGTCCATACGCCTTTCCCCCTTGAATCGTGCAAGTGTTTTACTACGTTATTCCCTTCTTGGAATTTTAACAAACCGCACTTGGGATGTATTAGAATATATATTTTTGCACTTGGTACTCAAATGCATTGAAATTGTTTTGTTTACGCTACGCTCCTGGTTGAGAGATGAGTTCGTTTCATTCCCTAGTAGACTTAAATATTGAGACGCTTTCCAATAGCAAGTATGGCTTATGTAAAATTTATCACTCAGATTGAGGTATTTATCGATCAAACTGACGATTTGTCGCTCAAACTGGAGATTTATCAATCAAACTTAAAGGTTTATCGCTCAAACACGTCTCTTAGGCGAGTTAACTTGTTGAGAAAGCAGAACATCACTCTCCATAATGCGCAAAAAAATCACAGTCGCAAGGACTGTGATTTCGTTAGGCAGGTATATATTCGACAGCAGCTGTATCTGCCATCATCATTT
The DNA here is from genome assembly GCF_056401595.1 of Paenisporosarcina sp. P4_E4_2. Lineage (NCBI taxonomy): Bacteria > Bacillati > Bacillota > Bacilli > Caryophanales > Caryophanaceae > Paenisporosarcina > Paenisporosarcina sp. P4_E4_2. The sequence goes on from NZ_JBFUJC010000345.1 coordinate 1,502, forward strand.
CTTTCAAGCGTTGTTTTGCACGGAAAAGACGAGATTTAACGGTCCCGATCGACACTTTCATCAAGTCGGCAATTTCAACGAGTGAATATTGATGGACATAAAAATACAATACTGTCGTTTTATAAATACCATCCAATTCTCCAATTTTTTGTTGAACCATTTCAGATAAATCATGTTTTTCCATTAAATCTTCTGCCGTCAATGTGTCACATGGGATCAAGTCCATAATAGGAACGTCCAATTGGTCGGGTTGATTCATGACATGTTTGCTACGGCGAACATTTTTACGGTAACGATCACGGAAAGTATTCATGCAAATGGTCGTCAACCAGGCCTTTACATGATCCACATCTTTAACATAAGCTTCGTAGCGAACGACTTTAACCCATACTTCCTGCATCAAGTCCTCTGCTTCTGTTTGATTGCGTGTTAACTTTAAACATAAATGATATATATAGCGGTTATATTCCTCATACACTTGTTCCAATTGCCCGTTCATTTGTTTTTTCCTCCGTTCATATCTTGCTGATGTCTTTATTTTGCCAAAAAGAAACCTTACGCTCTATCGGATTCACTTTCAAAACTCTTACAAACGTGTAAGCCAGAAATGTGGAGCAGGCTACGTAGATCACTTCGACATTGGACCAAGCTCTCTTTGACGAGTAATCGCAGTCGCAACTGAATTGAAAACTCGTTTTCAAATGCCTTTGGATGGAAGCTACTTCCTAGTGTGCCTGCGGTTACCTCGTCGCAAAATACAGTTCCACAAAATTTCGCAACGCCTTATGGCCCATATCCTGTTGGCCCAAGCGGAGATGCGGTCTGACCTGAGAAACAAGACATTGAAGAAAAACATATGTGTCATCTTAGCGGTTCAACGTAAGATCACGAGACAACATACTAAACTTAACGTTAGACAAAAAAAGTGCTGAATGACTATTCGTCATCCAGCACTTCATCTTTTTCTTTAATTGTAATTGTTAATTGCAAAATTCGGTTCCAGTCCATTTCGTTTACTTCAAAGTGAAGATTTTCGTATGTGAACTGTTCTCCGTTATCCGGCATATGCCCCAATTGTTGAAGGACGAATCCACCAATCGTATCGTGGTCATTTGGAATATCAACTTTAAACATTTCATTCACGTCTTCGATTTCCAAACGCCCATGACAGATGAGACGGTCTTCCGTCATTTCATATACTAAAATATCTTCATCTTCGTCAGATTCATCTTCGATTTCCTGACCAATCATTTCTTCAATGATATCTTCATGTGTGATGATACCGAGTGTCCCGCCGTATTCATCAAGAACGATTGCCATATGTTTTTTCTTCGCTAGCATTTGCTTGAAGACTTTTTCGACGCTTACTGTTTGAACGACGAACAAGGGTTCACGGTCAATTAATTCGTGGAGTTCCATTGTTGGGTCCATTGACCATTCAATCAATGTTTTCGAATAGAACATGCCAACGATGTGATCCATACTCTCTTCGTATACAGGGTATCGCGTGTAATAATGTTCCAAAATGACGTCGCGTACTTCCTCGTATGTAGCATTTGTTGGAATCCCGACGATTTCCGTGCGGTGGGTTTCCAATACATCTTGTACATCTTTATGTGGAAAATCCAAAACGCCTTTTAAACGTTCAGATTCTTCTTCTTCGAAAGTTCCTTCTGTTGATGCGATATCAACCATCGAACGCAGTTCTTCTTTGGTAAGAGTCGCTTCTTTTACAG
>NZ_JBFUJC010000346.1:0-3229 GCF_056401595.1 Paenisporosarcina sp. P4_E4_2
GGGGAGAAGTCGTTACCGCATTCATTTCATTGAGTGACCCTGCTCTATTTGAAGAAACTCAATTGACCGACCATTGCCGTCTATTTTTAGGAGGCTATAAAATCCCGAAAAAATTTGTGGTGTTACCAGAACTGCCGAAAACGCATGTCGGAAAAATTGATAAGAAACAACTATCAGCCTTGAAAGTCGTGTAACTGCTTTTTCTTGCTCAATTTTGTATAATGGTGCAAGAGGTGAGCAAGATGTTTGTCAGTGAAAAAGAAATTGAAATCCGTTATGCCGAAACAGACCAAATGGGTGTCGTTTACCATGCCAACTACTTGGTATGGATGGAAATCGGAAGAACCAGCCTGATTGAAGATTTAGGCTACACGTATGCCGGACTGGAAAGTGAAGGCTATTTATCACCAGTGATCGATTTGAGTATCCAATATAAAGCGTCGTTGAAATATGGTCAGAAAGCAACTGTTCGCACATGGGTTGAGTCTCATGGTAAACTTCGAACAACCTATGGTTACGAGATCTTACATGAGGATGGAACGGTAGCAGCAACAGCAAAGTCAGAACATGTTTTGGTGAAAAAAGAAACATTCCGACCTGTATCGCTTAAAAAAGTGAATGCAGAGTGGGACGCTACATATGCAGAAATCGCCAAGGTGAAGAGCTGATGGCTTTTGGATTGAAACGCGACGAGTTGACGGCATGGAAAGAAGCAGTCAGCAGAGGCGAGATCGCATTTTTGACGCATTACTGGCTGGATGACCGATTCCCGGGATGCAAGACGGTTACGAAAGTCGGTTGCGCAGACGTAGAACGATTGATTACGTGGGGAAAGCAATATGGCTTGAAGGCTGAATGGATCGACTACAAGGAAGCTTATCCACATTTTGATTTATTCGGACAGCATCAGGAAGCGATCTTACGTAAAGAAAATATGCTGAACCAATTGCAACGTTTTGCCAATTAGAAAACCCACTTTGAGTTGACGCTCAAAGTGGGTTTTGTCTTAGGTTTTACTTAATTGATAGTGGAAAGATGAGTATCGGAAGAGAACCAATATAATAGAAAACTTTCTCCTAACATTAATATTATTTAATTTGCAAATAGAAGGAATATTACATCACTTATGGAGTCTCTATACGTAAATTATGGTAAAATTAGGTGGGGGTGAATCATGTTAGAAAATCAACTGGAATCAAATAGATGGTACAAGAATCTCCTCAACAAAAAGGTTCTAGGACCAATAATTCTTATAATAGTTCTGTTTTTGGTAAAGCTGATATGGGGCGATTCAATTCTCTCCTTTACCCAAAAAAACAAGTGGTTCATTCTTATTGGCTTTGCGGCGGTAATTCTATACATAAGTTGGGCATTTGAAGGATTTTTTAAGAAGCATAAACAAAATTTGCGGAGAACATGGTATTTCCTTTTCATTATTGGGGTTGTGCTGTTGCTTAATCAGACTGGTTTTAATGTGCAAGAATGGCAACGATACACATTGTTAGCAGGGATGTTCATCTTTGTTGATTTAGCCTTGTTTTTAACTCCAACTATTAAGAAAATCGGCGGAGCTGAAATGGAACAAATCAATGATGTGGAAAGCATCAATGAGGAAATGCAGAAGGTTATTGTTCAAACACAAAATAGAAGTTTGCAATTCACAGATATATTGGACAGGATGCAAATATCTTCTTTTGAAACTCAAGAATGGCATGAAATTGAGAATTATCAGGAGAGTTTAGAAGATTTTTTATATTCCTATGGAGAAACTTGCAGACAAAATATCACGGTATTCAAGAAAAACAATGATAATTTCTTTAGGCAAGAAGTAGGTACAATTCTTGGAGTTAATATTACGGATGAACAAATGAATTCCATAAATGAGAAAGTAGTCGTTCATATAGACAAGCATACCGTCCTCATTCCATATCTCGAAAAAATATTTCCAGTAGTCATTTCTATTGAATCGGAAAAGGAACATGTTTTGGATATTGATATAGATCATATTATTAATCTTTCTATGATACATAGTTGGTTAAAAAAACCACTTGAAGAGTGAGTTTCTTAAGTGGTCAACATTATAGATAAAAAAGTATAAGTTTGATAGAATAAGGGTAAATGATAGTAAAGGAGTGGAGAAAATGGTAGAGCGTACAAGTACAACAGAAGGTATGGTAGTAACTGTAGCTAAAAGACGCAGAGGTAAGGTTAAGTCTCCTTTTTTACGAGAGAAGGCTACTCGAACAGCTCCACGAACTTCACCATCATTGTATACAAGGGATTTATTTAAGAGAAGCGATGAAGCTGTAGATCGTTTAAGAGATAGCCGTTCAATGAAGTGAAAGGGTAGCTTATGAATATTCTTAGTCTTTTTTGTTTAAACCTCTCATATCTTGACCATACAGACAGTATAATTGTACAAAGATTTGTATGGGAGTTGATCCATTGGGAGAAGAAAAGAAGAAAACTACCTTCTTAACGGATAAGCCGTCTGGAACGTTACCAAAGCGTGAAAAAGATGAGAGTTACCTTCTCAATTTAAATAAGAAAATGAAAGACAATATTAATAAAATAAAGAAGAGCAGATAGGGTTTACGGTCTATCTGTTTTTTTATATACTTTTTTGATGATTCTATATTGCTTATTGCCCATTAATAGAGATGAAAAAGCAACCATCAAAAGTTACAAAAAAATAAGACAAAGCAGACGGAATGGATACCGTCTGCTTTGTCTTATTTTACGTATGAATATGTAAGTTCTTTTTGTTTCGGATCAACAGTGACATGTAAATCATGCCCGTCAAAATACCAAATATCTCGGTCTTCAATGTAAAAATGAATATCTTCTTCAACTAATTCAACGGATAGTTCCATCGGTTGCTCTTTCGTTACACCGAGTGAAAATCCGTCATGGAGCTGACTGGAGCCGCCGTAGCGGGCGTAAAACCGAATATATTCGCCGGCTTTTGCTTCCATGTCTTCTTTAAACCATTGCATTGCTTCATGTGAAATCACGATTTTCATGCAACACCAACCTTTCGTGGTCTAATCGTATTGTATTATATCCACTTCACTTTTGGCTCGGTTCCCGCTTTGATCCGGGTGATATTAGCACGATGACGGTAAAGAATGAATGCAGTAAGTAAAACAATCACTACCAACAATGGAATATCGGTTTCAAAGAAAATGTTATAGATTACCGTATATAGCAAAGCAATTACTCCTAGAAC
>NZ_JBFUJC010000347.1:0-3222 GCF_056401595.1 Paenisporosarcina sp. P4_E4_2
AAGTACAGCAGCAGAAGCGGTTCGTATTGCTAAATTAGCTAAAGCTTCAGGTCTTTGCGACATGATAAAGGTTGAAGTAATTGGTTGCCAAAAAACATTGTTACCGGACCCAATAGAAACATTAAAGGCATCAGAGGAACTGTTAAAAGAGGGATTTACGGTCCTACCGTATACGTCTGACGATGTTCTCCTAGCTAAACGACTAGAAGAATTGGGGTGTCATGCCATTATGCCAGGTRCATCACCAATTGGTTCCGGCCAAGGGATTRTTAATCCGTTAAACCTCAGCTTTATTATTGAGCAAGCAAGTGTACCAGTTATTATCGATGCTGGAATAGGGACTCCATCTGACGCAGCCATTGCCATGGAATTAGGTGCGGATGGAGTGTTACTAAATACTGCAGTTTCAGGAGCAAATGACCCAGTGAAAATGGCGAAGGCAATGAAACTTGCGATTGAAGCGGGTCGTCTAGGATTTGAAGCAGGACGGATTCCGAAAAAGCGATATGCAACTGCGAGTAGCCCTACGGAAGGAATGAGTATGAGTTGAGTGAACGGTATTCACGACAAGAACTCTTCGTTCCAATTGGAGTAGAAGGACAATCAAAAATAGGGGAAAAACATGTGTTAGTAATCGGTGCGGGTGCACTTGGAACGGGAAGTGCAGAAGTGCTTGTGCGTGCAGGTGTTGGCAAGCTGACGATTGTTGATCGTGACTATGTGGAGTGGAGTAATCTCCAACGTCAGCAATTGTATACCGAAAATGATGCGAAGCAACGCATTCCAAAAGCAATTGCAGCGAGAGAACGTTTAGCGCACATAAATTCAGAGGTAGATATTGTTTCACATGTAATGGATGTCTCTGTAGAGGAACTAGTAATGCTTGTTAAAGATGTGGATTTAATCATGGACGCAACTGATAATTTTGATATTCGGATGATAATTAATGATATTTCCCAAAAGTATCAGATTCCCTGGATTTATGGGGCATGTGTTGGAAGCTATGGGATTACATATACGATCCTACCAGGAGAAACCCCTTGTTTACATTGTTTGTTACAAACTGTGCCAATGGAGGGGGTTACTTGTGACACTGTCGGAATAATTAGCCCAGCTGTTCAAATGGTCGTCTCCTTTCAAACAACAGAGGCATTAAAAATTTTAGTAGAAGATTATCAAGCTTTAAGAAAAAAGCTCGTTTCATTTGATTTATGGAAAAATCATCATGCTGCAATTAGCGTCGATAAGATGAAGAAAGAAAGTTGCTTATCTTGCGGTACACACCGTACGTATCCGTATTTAGCTTTTTCAAATCAAACAAAAACCGTCGCATTATGTGGAAGGGATACGGTTCAAATCCGACCACCTGAACCAATGGATAGAAATTTAGAGAGTTTGGCTAACGTCCTTTCGGGACAAGGAAGAAAGGTCTCACAAAATCCATATTTACTTTCTTTTTCAATCGGTAATCACCGCCTTGTTATTTTTAAGGATGGCCGGGTATTAATCCACGGAACAAAAGACATTGCCGAAGCTAGAACTTTATATCATCGCTATTTAGGTTGAGTTTTATTACTGAATGATCTTAAGGGTGTTAATAGAGTGCTTCCAACTGCCTGTGCTACTAGACTTGCAGCATCATCAATAAATTTAGGCGCAATATTAATTTCCATAATATCATCACCTTTCCATACTTATTATTGTACCCAAATTTTACTAACGGGTGCTTTAGTTAAACAAGACCATCATTTCGATGGTCTATTTTTACGTCCAATACATCAAGTAGAATTCGGCCATCCATTGTGAAATGTTACACTTAAACTAACGGGGCAGGATAGTTGAAAAGGAAAGGAAACTAAATTATTGGTAATTCGTAAATAATATAGAAGAACAAAAAGGTTACTAATTTTTTCGGAATGGAGAGATTTAAAGATGGAAGAAAAAGAGTGTCCTAAATGTAATAACAGTCAAATTGAAAAGGGTATTATTCGGTCAGGGAATGCAGTAGTTCATATGTTTTCCTACAACAATCCAAGAAGTCAATCATCACCAATATCCTCATTTTACTGCTCGAATTGTGGGTATGTGTTAGGCTTATATGTTGAGAATCCTAAAAATCTTGGAAAGTGATATTAAAGTATCGGGTGCTTTACTTCAATAAGGAGTGAAGCCTTTTTTCTTATTGAACTAACCGGGGCAGGTTAGTTCAACAGGGAGGTTATTCTCTATCACTCATAGAATAAATATTTTCTTACTACTTTTGGAGGTGAAGTTTGAATGAATCAAGAAGGTATTAGTAAGATAAACCAAGTTGGATGGAATCAATCTGTGTATCAAGCATGGGTTAATCGACATGGTTTACCTAATGAATATGCACAAAAACTAAARAGAAGCCCYACCCAAGCTGTTTCATACTACATAAAGTATATGGGCGATGTAAGAGACAAAAAGATAGCTAATCTTTTAGGTTCAAAAGGGAATAAAGCTGTATCCTTTGCCTTATTAGGAGCTGACGTAACTGTTGTAGATATCTCAAAAGAAAATAGACGATATGCAGTGGAGTTAGCCAATGAGGCAGAAGTGAACATAAAATATATAGTTTCAGATTTATTAGAAATACCTGAAGAAGACAAGTTAGCAGATTTTGATTTTGTAGTATTAGAACTCGGTGTATTACACTATTTCGTTGACCTAATGCCCCTATTTAAGCTTGTTCATAATTCACTCAAATCAGGTGGGAAATTTATATTAAGGGATTATCATCCCTTTGCATCAAAGTTGGTTAATTTAGAAGGGAATAAAATGATTGCAGATGGCGATTATTTTGAAACAGAATTGGTGGATGTAGATGTTGCTTACAGCATTTTATTATCGGAAAAAGAAAGAGCTAAATTAATTAAAAATAAAATTCGAAGATGGACATTAGGTGAAATAGTAACTTCTATCGCTAAAGCAGAATTAAATATTGAAATCTTAGAAGAAGAATCAGGAATAAGGTGGGCATTTCCTTTCAATTCACCAGAAGGTATAGAGAAGAAAATTCCAGGCCTATTTACTATTATTGCTAATAAGTAAAGCATTTCTTGTTCAACTAACGGGTGCTTTAGTTAAAGATCATAGGGCTGATTATTCAGCCCTTTTTCTTATTGAACTAACGCAGCAGTTTAGTTGAAGAAACACTGAAAAGAAAGGGGCTGTAAAAATGAAATATTTATTATATGA
>NZ_JBFUJC010000348.1:0-3215 GCF_056401595.1 Paenisporosarcina sp. P4_E4_2
TGGTGCAAGCCATGTAGATACTTGATACGCTAAAAATCCGACAAAAGCCAAGCGGAAAAATTTAAAGAATTCCGTATTGTATTTTTCAGGCATCCAGTTAAATAATTTCAATTCTCTTGAATGTGTTTCTTCATTTTCTTCCCCTACTTGCTTCAAACCAATTTCCCCATTGCGCAATTGTTGAAGCAAACGTTTTCCTTCTTTTTTCAACATGACTGATGTCAAAGGATACCCTGCGAACCCTTGCATCACGTAAATAACGATGGCGAAAACAGCTAAGCTTGGAAGTCCTGCCTCTGCGGCGCCTTCTGACATAATAAGTGCCGATACAAGCCCACCCACTAAAGGTGGAATGGCAACAATTATTGTTTCACTGCCGAATAGGAAAGTCCCGATTCCAAATAATCCAGCAATGATTCCTAGAATTCCTGCCAATGCAATCAAAATGGTTTTCCACTGGTTTATCAGTTCCTGCAAAGAAAGCAAGGTGCCCATATTGGTAATTAACAAGTAAATTAACATGACTGCTACAACTGATGGAATCCCTGATAACTCTACAATGTTTGAGGGAAAGAATGTCCAATAGCCGATTAAGAAAAGAACGGCACTGATAAAAATTGAAGGAACCCACGCTTTCGTGCGAATCGCGACTACATCCCCAATAAAAAGAATGAAAACTAAAATACTTAAAGCTAGCATCTGTGACATATTGATTCCCTACCCCCATTACTTTTCTCTTTCACTTCGTTGCACGAAGTAATGTGTACTACAGTAACACGATTCGAGATGATAAATATATAGAATAAATAGAATTTAAAGAATATTCATCTATTTATAGCAAATAACATGTATGTAAGCGGATAAATAATGTCTGAACGATTATTTATCGTCATTATGGATTTTGTGGGCTTGGGAATTAAATGGACACTGATACGATTAAATTTACATAAAAAAACTTCCTTACGTTTTGGAGGAAGTTGAATGTTTATCGATAACTAGACAGAATAATTAGAGTCAATAAATGCACTTAACCATTTCTCTTAAAATATGACTAATTTCTATATTTCTTTTATGCTACATATATCAGAAAAATTTTATAACCCATAACACATTTGAGGTGCCATTGATGAAAAAAACTTTATTCGGAGTGGCAGCATTTGCTACTGCTTCCACTCTCTTTTTGCAGCATTATCCGGCATTTGGGAAAGCTCCGAATGCCAAGAAGAAATTAACATTAATAGCATCCCCCAACTATGAAAAAAACAAATTCAAGAATATCTCATATACGACTATGTCTAATGATTTAAAAACCTTAGGCTCCATGATTAAAGATTATGTTCAAAAAAATCCTGATTTGACACCAGCACGATCGCTTCCGATGGAGAATTTCCAATGGAATTCTTTTCTTAATTCACAAGCAAGCGTGACATGGTTCGGACATTCGACTGTATTACTGAACCTTCATGGTAAAACCATCTTCATCGATCCTATGCTTGGTAGCTCTCCTTCCCCTTTTCCTCAGATCGGTGGAAAGAGATATAGTGAGAAATTGCCATTTGACATTAATGATATACCTTCTATCGATATCGTCCTTTACTCTCATGACCATTATGATCATTTGGATATAGATTCCGTTCAATTGCTGAAGCACAAAGTCGGGCAATTTATCGTCCCTCTTGGTGTCGGGAGTAGATTGGAAGGTTGGGGTGTAGCACCTGAAAAAATTAAAGAACTCGATTGGTGGGACACTTTTGACCATTTAGACATTGAATTTATCAGTACTCCGGCACGTCACTTCTCTGGCCGCAGTCTGTTCGATCACAATTCTACTTTATGGAGTTCTTGGGTCATTCGCAGTGGAGAAACGAGTATTTTTTATAGTGGGGATAGCGGGTACGATACGCATTTCAAAAAAATTGGCGAAAAGTATGGTCCATTTGATTTCACTATGATGGAATGTGGCCAGTATGACGATCGTTGGGAAAACATTCATATGAAACCCGAAGAAACGGCACAAGCCCATCTCGATTTAAATGGTAAATTGATGATGCCAATCCACTGGTCCGCTTTTACACTTGCGTTTCACGCATGGACCGATCCTATTGAGCGCGTCACAAAAGCTGCGAAAGCACGTGACGTAGCTATTACGACACCAAAAATTGGACAGTCTGTTGTAATTGGTTCTGATGACTATCCAGTTGCGAAATGGTGGAAGTTAGTATAATTATTTTTATCAGCAGTCTGGTTATCAGTTATCGATAACAGTAAAACATATTAATAAAAAACCCTTTTTCATCGCCTGATCTTATCTTCTGATAAGAACGAGCTTTGAAAAAGGGTTTTATTTTATGCCAATGTATTTTTGCAATACGCGAGAATTTCTGCTTCTTCATCATCTTCTAAAGCAAAATCCAAAACTTCATTTGAAGCTTTATCGGTAAAATGATACTGCACAATGCGATGTACATCTTCTTCGACAGCCAAAATGACACGCAATTCTAATCCGCCTTCTGTATATAACTCATCATCTTCATCAACTTCAACGGCAAGCAGAAACTCAAAACGGTCTCCAACAATAATGCCCGTAGGGTCGTTCATTTTTTCAACCATGTGATTTGTAATTTCCATGTGGCATTCTCCTTTGTCAGTTCATTGAACTTCCCTCATTGTATACTGACCTGTAGCCACTAAACAACTCTATCGATTATCTTTCCTATTCTTCCCACACATTAAAGACCATTCCGAATGGATCGCGGACATAACAATCTCGCCATTTTCCACTAAGTGCTGCTTTGCTTCATTTAGATCTTTCACAACGACTTCCATGACTGGTCCCAAATTTTCGCTTCCTGGTATTAGAAAGATCGAATTGTGATTCGTTTGGAATTCCACTTCCTCCACTTCACTTTTTGCAGGTTCTTTTAAACCTAAAACACTTTCGTAAAAGTGTTTTGCTTTTTCCAGGTCTTTCACTTGGAATCCGATGTTCTTGGACATTCTGTAATTCATCCGATCGCCCACCTATTTACTTTTTCCTTATATTATTGCTCCTATCATTAGAACTGGTTTTTTAGTCTTGATTTAAATTTATAAATTTTTCTAGAGGTATGTTTCCATATTCAAAACTCAACTTTTCTTTCAGAGTGTTATTTAAAGCGTTATCAATATCTTGAGTCTCAAAAGAAACAAACACATGGCAACGGGCAAGTGCAAGA
>NZ_JBFUJC010000349.1:0-3210 GCF_056401595.1 Paenisporosarcina sp. P4_E4_2
GTAAATAATCAGCCACATTGGAATTAATTTAAACAAGAGCTTAACAGCAAGTGCATCTTTAGGAATGATGAAAATGTAGAGAATGCTCATGAATAGAATGAGCACTGGTAACCAATATTTTTTAAGTGTCATGACTACCTCCAAGTGTAAATTAAGTAACTAGCAATTCTATCAAGTATTCAGTAATGTATTCTTCAAAAAATCTACGATTTCCTCTTTTATATTATGCATACTATCTAAGTTTCGAACTCCATCTAGACATGATGAACGTAGTGTCACTGTATCCTCTTTAACCACTCCGGCTTGAATTCGCTTGGTAACCCCATCAATAAATGATCGCCTACGGTATGTCCTAACGTGTCATTTATGTATTTAAAACGGTCCAAATCGATAACATGATACCAATTTTATTTGCCTGATTAAGTGCTTGAGTGGGGTGATCATTTAATAAATGACGATTCACCAACCCTGTTAAATTCTACTTGTTTTGTTTCACAATCGCGGCCGATTATGGAATATTTTTCTGCATTACCGTGCTGTAAAACCTTTCTATAAACTAATCTGCTTGCTTATATTTATTTAGTTTGCTAATATAACTTACGAACGTTCGTTAAATTTGAGGTGATATTATTGAAAAGCAATGAAATTAAGAAGGCAGCTCTAAAATATTTCACAATTCATGGTTATGAAGGAGCATCCCTTTCTCTAATAGCTGAAGAAGTCGGCATGAAAAAGCAATCCATTTATGCCCATTTTAAAGGAAAGGATGATCTTTTTCTGCAAGTTTTACGGGATGCGAAAGAGACGGAGCTATCTTCAAAACTTCAATATTTTAGTCAAGTTGATTCAGAAAACCCTGAAAAAGATTTATACGGATTTCTACAATTGGTCATCGATCTTTTCCAAAAAAATGAGCAGTTAAAGTTTTGGCTGCGTATGTCTTTTTTTCCGCCAGCCCATCTTGAAAAAGCAATCGAACAGGAAGTCATAGATATCGAGGAAAAGGTACAGATGATATTGGAAAGAAAATTTCAGGATTGGATCAATGCAAAATTAATCTTCGGAGATGTGGCAATAACGCCTACCTATGCTTTCTTAGGAGTAGTCGATTCCATTTTGCTGGAGCTTGTATACGGCAATAATGAGAAACGGCTGAAGGACAAATTAGCAGCCTCTTGGACAGTATTTTGGAGAGGTATTTCACATCAATGAGCCATATAGAAAAAAGGTGTTAAAACATGAAAAAACCAATTAAAAAACAAAAAATGGTATTAATTATTCTTTTAAGCAATATATTCATTGCATTTCTAGGAATTGGACTCATCATCCCCGTTATGCCGTCATTTATGAATATCATGCATTTATCAGGAAGTACGATGGGCTATCTTGTTGCCGTATTTGCGGTAGCGCAACTGCTTCTGTCACCATTCGCAGGTCGGTGGGTTGACCGTTACGGTAGAAAGAAAATCATCATATTCGGCTTATTCCTTTTTGGTGTTTCAGAACTWATCTTTGGTGTAGGCACGAACGTATCGGTTCTTTATATATCAAGGTTTCTAGGGGGAATTAGTGCCGCCTTTATTATGCCGGGTGTTACTGCATATGTTGCAGATATTACATCAGTTCAGGAACGGGCAAAAGCAATGGGCTATATTTCTGCCGCCATTAGTACTGGCTTTATTATAGGACCTGGTATAGGTGGATTTATTGCAGAATATGGTATTCGCTTGCCCTTCTTCTTTGCAGCAGGAATTGCTTTTTTAGCATGCATTTCATCAATGTTTATTTTAAAAGAGCCGCTAACAAAGAAAGAGCTTTCAGAAATTTCTGCTAATACAAAGCAAACAAACTTTATTGACGATTTAAAAAGATCACTTCATCCGCTTTACTTTATTGCATTTATCATTGTATTTGTACTCGCTTTCGGTTTATCAGCATATGAAACTGTTTTTAGCCTATTTTCTAATCATAAATTCGGCTTCACGCCTAAAGACCTTGCAGCTATTATTACAATAAGCTCAATCTTTGGAGTTGTTGTGCAAGTATTTATGTTTGGAAAATTGGTAGATATACTCGGAGAAAAGAAACTGATCCAATTATGTTTGATTATAGGTGCAATATTGGCGGTGGCGTCCACCTTGGTCTCTAGCTTCTTCGCAGTACTGGTGGTAACTTGCTTCATCTTCCTCGCATTTGACTTGCTTCGTCCGGCAGTGACGACATTTTTATCAAAAGCTGGCGGGAAAGAGCAAGGATTTGTTGCAGGAATGAATTCAACCTATACGAGCTTAGGTAATATCGTCGGGCCAGCCATGGCCGGAATACTATTTGACGTAAACATCCACTATCCTTATCTATTCGCAGCTGTCATTATGGTCTTTGGCCTATGTATTACAGTCATGTGGAAAGAAAACGAATTGGCAGAAAGCTTAGCGAATTAATTAGAAAAGCACAATGGCCTTCGGAACAATAAAAGGCCAAGATTGTTCCTGCGATGATCATTCAAAGTAGCTTCCATGTGGAGCTAGAAAACTCTCTTACTCAAAAAGCCATACTCTTATCTTTGAACCTAAACACCTTGTTCATATGAACAAGGAGTTTAGGTTTTTAAATTTCCATTCTACTTTAATTAAAAAGCTCTATTCCTTAAATCTAATTTTTAAATATCAAATATCGCTTATTCCACAATCTGGTCCAATTATGAATGCTTACACTAGAAAATAAATAGATATATATGGACCGTTAAATTAATCTGTCTTATTCAACTAACGGGTGCTTTACTTCAATAAGCAGGTATATTTGGTAGGACGCTGAAATAGGTAACAAAAGGGATTAGATTGAATTGAAGAATATTTCTATGTGCATTTTTATCATATGTTTAAAGAATAAACAGATGAAAAAAAGGAGGAAATGACATTTCAATTATTCGATTGAAGAGAATAAGTTTTCTGTTGCTTGTTTTAGTTTTATTACTCTTAGGATGTACAGAAGAAAAAGATAATGATGGAGATTGGAATCTAAGTCCTACATTCAATGTCGATAATCTAACTTTGCATGGAACTGAAGGGGAATTTGGTGTTATTAAAGTAAATGGAGAAAGCAATGAACCTGAGTTTCCAGTAAAACAAGGAAGACTTTATGCAGTTTATTTCTTGGATAGTCTCGAAGAACTTAATGGAAAAAAATATAAAATGACGGCTACACATAAAG
>NZ_JBFUJC010000350.1:0-3207 GCF_056401595.1 Paenisporosarcina sp. P4_E4_2
AGAGATGGCTGCCCTATCAATTAAAATTCATCTTCAAGCTCGACTTTTATTTCTTCACCGTGATAATTCTGGTGGGAAATGATAAGCGTATCTAAGTGTTCCAGTTGTTCTTCATAATCCAAAATTGCAGAAAGTACATGCAATAAATGATATGAAGAAAAAGACTCTTCTTCTTTGGATAGTGCGATTTCTCTCGCGAATATTTCCATTACTTCATGACGTTGAAGCGTAGCATCACTGCCGTTCCAAAACGAATGTTCCGGTTTTAACTTTCCTGTATATTTCAGATGTAGCTGTTCATGATATGTCAATAAAAAGTCCAGTCTTTCTTGAATCATCAAACGAAATTGATCTGGGAGATTGGCCAATTCATTTTCATGTAAATGAAGACGTTTCAGAACATCCCAGCTTTTATTAGCGGTTGAAATCATTTGACGATATACCACAAGT
The DNA here is from genome assembly GCF_056401595.1 of Paenisporosarcina sp. P4_E4_2. Classification (NCBI taxonomy): domain Bacteria; kingdom Bacillati; phylum Bacillota; class Bacilli; order Caryophanales; family Caryophanaceae; genus Paenisporosarcina; species Paenisporosarcina sp. P4_E4_2. The sequence goes on from NZ_JBFUJC010000350.1 coordinate 451, forward strand.
TTTCGGGCTTTCGCACGTTTTTCATTTCGGAAGTAGCTACGCTCTTCTTTATAGAATAAATAAAACTGATCGACTTTTATTAATCGTTCTCGCAACTTTTCAAGCGTATGTTTTGTGGCATTATGTTCAGAAGCTTGACGTTCCGCTAATCGCGTCCAGCGAATCAACTCATCGGTAGTCGAATGAATCGATTGAAATAACTTGGTTTCATACTTCGGTGGCATGAATACTAAGTTAACTACAAATGCGGCAAGCACACCGACCACAATAGTTGTAAAACGAATTAGAGCAAATGTTATAAAGTCATCGTTCTGTACTTCCATAATCGCAATAATTGTCACAAGCGCAAGTGAAATGGACTTCTCTAACTTTAATTTCAACATAATAGCAATCGTGATAACAGCGGCTAAACCCACGGCTACATAATTGTGGCCAAATAAAAGAGCAAAAATAACTGCAATTCCTGCACCAATAATATTACCTTGAATCTGTTCAATAATTGTTAAATAGGAGCGGTAAATGGAAGGTTGAAGGGCAAATATTGCCGCGATTCCTGCAAAAACAGGAGACGGTAAATGCAATAAATCAGCCATGTAGAGCGCAAAAACGATTGCGACACCTGTTTTAACGATTCGTGCACCAAGTTTCATATATGCTTTATTTCCTTTCCGACTTCTTAAAAAAGGCTTAAAAAAATGCCTTTCTGAAACTCTTTATTGTCTAGCTTGTTAGACCAGACTGCACCTCCATTTCATTCCTTCCATCGAGAAAAGGTTTCCATCGAGTTGTTGCAACACAAGAGTCTGTCTAAATTGGCCTGGATTGCTTTCTGAGTGACAGGCTTTTTGCTACTTTACAGCAGGGCAGCTTGTGGGTCAACCATACTTAGGCAAGTTTTGAAAATGCATAATCCACAGCGATTAACGATTGTTTAACATCTTCTTCAGTGTGAGCAGTCGTCAGGAACCAAGCCTCATACTTCGAAGGAGCCAAGTTGATACCCTGTTCCAGCATTAGTTTAAAGAATCGTCCAAAAATCTCGCCATCAGTCGCTTCGGCTTGTTCATAATTTTCTACTTTCACATCCGTGAAGTAAATTGTCAATGCACCCATTAAACGATTGATTGTGATTGTCACGTCATGTTTAGCGGCTGCTTTCAAAATACCTTCTTCCAACAGTGCACCTAAACGATCCATTTCTTCATATATACCCTGTTGCTTCAGTACTTCTAAACATGCAATTCCAGATAATATAGACGCTGGATTTCCTGCCATAGTTCCCGCTTGGTAAGCTGGTCCTAGTGGTGCGACATGTTCCATAATTTCTTTTCGTCCGCCGTATGCGCCGATTGGCAAGCCACCCCCGATGATTTTCCCAAGAGCAGTCAAATCAGGTGTCAAACCAAGCAAATCTTGTGCACCACCGTAGTGGAAACGGAATGCTGTAATTACTTCATCATAAACAATAAGTGCACCTTTTTGTTTGGCAATATCATGCACAAGAGGTAAAAAGCCTTCTTTTGGTTCGACAATCCCAAAATTACCGACGATAGGTTCAACTAAAATACAAGCAATTTCGTCGCCCCATTTTTCCATCGCTTCTTTATAAGCTTCTGGATCATTAAAAGGAATAGTGATTACTTCTTTTGCGATAGATTTAGGGACACCAGCAGAGTCAGGAGTACCCAGTGTCGCAGGGCCAGAACCGGCAGCTACAAGCACCAAATCCGAATGACCATGGTAACATCCAGCAAATTTCATGATTTTGGTACGTCCTGTATATGCACGTGATACTCGAATCGTCGTCATGACCGCTTCTGTTCCCGAATTCACAAAACGGACTTTATCCATCCCAGGCATAGCTTCTTTCAGCATTTTCGCGAATTTCACTTCATGAGGAGTAGGTGTACCATACAATAATCCATTTTCAGCTGCCTTAGTAATGGCTTGCGTAATATGTGGATGGGCATGCCCAGTAATGATGGGACCATAAGCTGCAAGATAGTCAATGTATTTGTTGCCATCTACATCCCAAAAGTATGCTCCTTGTGCTCTTTCCATGACAGTTGGTGAACCGCCACCGACTGCTTTGTATGAACGTGAAGGGCTGTTAACGCCTCCAACGATATGTTGTAAAGCTTCTTCATGTAATGCTTCTGACTTAGTTCTATTCATATTTATATCCTCCGTTCCTTTTCTAACATCCTTAATAATAGACAAAAAGGAAGGAGAACGCCAAGAAAATTGAAACTCCTGCCATTCTTAGGTACGATTAAACAAATAGTAAAGTGGAGGGAATGTTCATGACAACACTTGAAGGCATGCAAGCACCAGATTTCACATTACGAAACGAAAAAGGGGAAGAAGTTTCACTGCGAAATTACGCTGGGAATAAATATGTGCTGCTATATTTTTATCCGAAAGATTCTACTCCAGGGTGCACAACTGAAGCATGTGATTTCAGAGATATGCACGAATCTTTCCGTGACCTGAATGCCGTTATTTTAGGAGTCAGCCCGGACGGGGAACGAGCGCACACAAAGTTCATTGAAAAACACGGATTACCATTTTCATTATTGATTGATGAAGACCATGCAGTTGCAGAGGCGTATGGAGTTTGGGGTCTCAAAAAAATGTTTGGTAAAGAATATATGGGAATCGAACGTTCCACATTCCTAATCGATCCGACGGGAACTGTCGTAAAAGAATGGCGTAAAGTAAAAGTGAAGGGACACGTGGAAGATGCTCTCGTAACTT
>NZ_JBFUJC010000351.1:0-3195 GCF_056401595.1 Paenisporosarcina sp. P4_E4_2
CTAGAAAGGTTAAGCATCCTCTAGTATTCATTTTTTACTGTTTCAAAACCTGGCAATTTTTCTATCTCTTTTGCTAACTCACAAATAACTTCCTCTATTAACTCCGAGCTGTCATACTCTGACGCTACCTGTCCTATAGCATCTGTCAATTTCTCATAGAACTCATGATCACCAGTAAGTCTATGCCAAAACTCTTCTCCTATTAATACAGGATATTCCATATTAATTTTCTTATAATGTCCGCTTAATTCCTTTTTAGTTCCATAAAAGACTCCTACCACTAAATCATCGAGAGCTATTCTCTGCCCATTAGTCCTTGCCAAAGCTCTTACACCTTGAAAATGACCTTTAATAGTTTTTACATCATCTTTATTAATAGTATTAGGACCAGCTTTTATCTGACAATATTTTCTCTCACCATCTATTTTATCAATAAATTCAATATCAATACCTGATGTTGTCGATTTGAAGCCTTCCAAAACCTCACTACAAAATAGCTGTAGCTTGTTTCCAAAAGTAGTATTGATTGATGTACCTAATACTCTAGGATATACAAGTGCTTGAGCCACGCTCAATGGATCAACATTACCAGTTAAGAAACTTGCTTTATACTTGTCTAAAAATGGATTGAGATTAAATTCCTTTAGTTTTTTCAACTTTTTAGTATTCACTATATGACTTGGAGCAATTTCTTTTCTAAAGAAATCCTTTGCCTTCTCGATTATTACATTCAAGTCATATGGATCCATTTTTAAATTTTGCTTATCCTCATACACTATTATTCCTCACTCCTCTATTACTCACTATATTACATCATATACCACTTGGTTATAAATGGTAATATAGTTAGTAATTTTAATTTCTTAATTTTTTTCTTATTCACAACTTTATCAAATGTTCCGACAAGTTTACAAACTGTTATCAATTCAGGTCGTTCAACCTTTACTATACGATTCACTTTTTCCTTGTCCTCCTGTCACTTACCGAGCTCCTTTGTATGCTCATGCAGCATCCTGGCTATACATGTTTTCTTTCTGCGAACGGCATTTTCTTATTCACTATTTAGAGATAATTACATCAACTTGGTGCATTACATTTAAATTTATAAATCTATCTATTCGCTTAAAAATAATTTACAACTAATCCATTAAACTACTCACTGTTTATTGATATCTGATCACATTTAGTATATTCTTAATTTATTGAAAACTCCTTATAAATAAAAACTTTTTAAAGGAAGAGAACCTTTATGATTAAACCATTGAAAAACTCCATTATACACTTTGCACTTAAAATCCTTACCATCCAACGTCCCTCCTATCAAATCGAAGCAGACCTCATTGAATTCCAAAGCATTCCAGCTCTTTCCGAAACAGTCGACGACATCATGAACAGCAAAGAAATTTTCATCGGTTATTACGAAGACGATCAACTCCTTGGGGTTCTCTCCTATGAAGAAAATGAAGACTTCGTTGATATTTGCCGGTTGGTTGTGGCTCCCGCTTCTTTTCGCAAAGGGATTGGACGTCAGTTGGTGAAATACGTAGTGGAAGAAATACGGGGCAATCGTGATGTGATTGTCTCAACGGGATTAAAGAATATCCCTGCTGCTACTCTTTATGAAAAGTTGGGGTTCCAGCAAGAATGTTTACTGGATATTGCTCCTAATTTGCAGATTGTAAAAATGCGATACCGTACATTTAAATAGGAGAATATCTTTTCTGAAAGAAACCGGTTCATGTACGTTCACTATTGAAAAATACCCATTATGAATCCCTTTCTTATGATGGACAATTATTCCAAATTTTTCAGTTTGTTGTTAGCAATAACGTAACTAAAAAGAGTAACCTAATTTATTTAGGCTACTCTTTTTCCTTCTATTAAGTACCAATTATTTAATAATTATCTGACTAAATTCACTATCAATTGAGTTCATTACGCAATATAAACTTTAAAATTAGCATTCATTGCAGGTTCACCCTTCAGGAGCACTATTTACAATTTCGTCTATTGCTTTACTAAAAATATCCACGAAATATTCATGTTCTTCTCCGGGCGAAAGATCAACTAGCCTGATTTGATGTTCATTTAATTCTCTCTTATTTTTTTTTCCTCGTCCTGGGTAAACTGGCCATACTTCAAATACTGGTCTAATTTGCCTTAATTGTCTTTCATTCATTCTTCCCTTATATAGCCAACTACTCCTGCACATTGAACTATAATTATTTAATTGTTTCATAACATCTGAAGGATTACTTTTACTCATAAGCGAGTCTTTCCATATATTATGTAAAGGTCTATATTTGAAGTCTAAAATCATACTCCCAATATGTCCATTAGCATCATATACATCAATTCTACAATCAGGACGGTTATGATTTGAGCTAGTATATAGAGGCTTTCTTAAAGATGTTTTGTCTGAAGAAGAAGGTAATACTTCATCATAAGTTATTATGATTTCTATTTCTTCTTTTTTAAATATTACATATGAGCCTTGTGATAATTCTGGTACTTCCACATTTGTACTACTAGAATTAATTTTTAATAGCCATCCTTCAACAGCTTTATATCCCATTTTTTCTGATAACAATGTTTCAATCACTTTAATAAATCCCCATATTTCGTATAGCTTATCAGTTCTCTTCCAATGAAATTTAAAAGATTCATCAAGTGAAATTGAATATTTTTGTTCCATCATTTCTCTATATATTTGATTAATAAAATTATATCTATTGTCAAACAACATCGCTAATGGTACTTGATCTTGATTACTCTCTTCTAATTCCTTAATCCATTTAATTAAAAGAAATTTATTCCAAGATTTTTCTATTTTTTGAATGTCATTTTTCATTTTTTGTAAATCATTTATAATTTTATTCTGCAATCTTAAATTAGATTTGTTTGATTCACCCCAATAAGAACTCTCTTTAATTTCTATAATTACTTTTTGTTCCGAATTAAGAAGAAATTCCTTTAAATTTTTGGTGATCACATTCAATTTCATTACAATGTGTTTTAACATAATATTTTCTTTTAATTTATAATAATAAACAGGCTTAGGCTCTTTTAATAAATTTTTTAGGTTAGGGTGTTCAGCTTTAAACTTAATAGTATGTTCATCAATCCTTCGAACCCGAGAATCTTGTACAAGATGATATTCTTTTTTTAATTCATATCGAGGATTAGATATTATAT
>NZ_JBFUJC010000352.1:0-3183 GCF_056401595.1 Paenisporosarcina sp. P4_E4_2
GTCCACCTACGTGACCATGGACAATATCTTTGGACCAACCGCATGTCGAAGTATTCTATATTGCAAGAGTTGCAAAAACGTATTTGAGGCCATGAAACCGGTCTCTACCAACATGTAAAGTGAGGAGAAAATAATGGCTAAATTAATCGCATTATACAAACATCCTGAAAACAAAGAGGCTTTCGATGATCATTACTTCAATGTCCATGGTCCGCTGACAGCAAAAATTCCTGGTCTGCGCGAAATGAAAGTGACCAAATTCACTGGTTCTCCAATGGGTGGAGAAAGCAAATATTACCTTATGTGCGAGATGATTTACGATGATGTGGAATCAATGCAACAAGGTATGCGTTCTGCTGAAGGTAAAGCTTCCGGTAAAGACCTAATGGGGTTTGCTGGGAATCTAGTATCCTTGATGATTGGTGAAGATGCGTAATGAACGCGTTTGAATTCATTGAAACTTCCATTGAAGGAAACGTGGCGTTAATCGAACTGAATCGTCCACGTCAGTTGAATTCCCTGAACCGGAAAATGGTAAGGGAACTGGTCGATGCGATGGAAGGTTTTGATCGAGATGACCAGGTGCGCGTGATGGTGTTGGCTGGTAAGGGCCGAGCTTTTTCGGCAGGAGCGGACATCGACGAAATGACGAATGATGATTCAATCAGTTTGGAACTGCTGAATCAATTTGCCGATTGGGATCGGTTGGCCCTCATTAAGAAGCCGATTATTGGTGCTGTAAAAGGATTTGTTTTCGGCGGAGGATTCGAGCTTGCACTATGTTGTGACGTTCTAATTACAGCCAGTGGGACAGAGTTTTCATTCCCTGAAGTAGGTCTTGGTGTCATGCCCGGAGCAGGTGGAACACAGCGCTTGACGAAACTTGCCGGACGGACAAAAGCTTTGGAGTGGCTATGGACGGGCGAGCGTATTTCAGCGAATGAAGCTTTAAAATATGGAGTCATTAATAAAATCGTAGCACCAGAACTTCTAATGGAAGAGTGTATGAAGTTCGCAAACAAACTTGCCAAGCAACCGCCTCTTTCCTTACGTCTTATCAAAGATTCTGTAAACAAGGCAGTTGATTCTTCCTTATTTGAAGGCATGCAGTATGAACGGAAAAACTTCTATCTGCTGTTCTCAACTCAGGACCAAAAAGAAGGCATGAATGCGTTTGTTGAAAAGAGAAAACCCGATTATAAAGGGAAATAAGGAGTGTGTTGGATGATTGAGACGATCCGTTACGACGTCAAGGACGGTATTGCATGGCTCTATTTAAATAGACCGGACAGTTTGAACGCATTTGTCGCTCAAATGAACCGTGAAGTAAAAGACGCAATCAAAACTGCATCTAACGATGAACAAGTTCGCTGCATTGTCATTTCAGGCGAAGGACGGGCATTTTGTTCTGGACAGGATTTATCGGAAGTCGATGAAAGTATGGATCACGGTCAAGTCTTGCGTGACCATTATGGGCCGATGATGAAGCAAATCAGGCAGTGTGAAAAACCACTTATCGCAGCTGTAAATGGAGTTGCGGCGGGAGCTGGATTCAGTTTAGCACTTGCTTGTGATTTCAGGCTTGTCTCAGAGCGCGCAAGTTTTATTAATGCGTTTATCCATGTTGGTCTCATTCCCGATTCAGGGAATCTCTATTATTTAACACGCCTGGTGGGTGAAGCGAAGGCTATAGAACTTTCAATATTGGGTGAAAAAGTGAAAGCAGAAGATGCATTTAATATGGGACTGGCAACACAACTTATCTCAGCGGAAAGTTGGGAAGAAGATGTAACTGCTTTTGCAAAACGCATTGCCTCTTTACCGACGAAAGCAGTCGGATTGATTAAACGGTATTTGAAAGCGGTTCCAGAACTTTCGTTTGAAGATTACCTTGAACATGAAGCTCAAGGGCAACGGATAGCAGGACTTACAAAAGATCACCGTGAAGGTGTCAATGCATTTATGGAAAAACGAAAACCTGTCTTTTCAGGACAATAGGGGGAGTAATGACATGGCAACGATCAAAGAAAATCAACTTGAGCAAGAATCAATGAAACGTGATTTTTATCATTTAATTATTAATGGTGAAAAAGTGAACAGTAGCAATGGTGATACGATTAAAACTTTCAATCCGGCTACTGGTGAATTGATTGCGGAAGTGGCAAAAGCTTCTAAAGAAGACGCTGAAAAAGCAGTTGAAGCGGCACGTAATTCTTTTGACCATGGAAAGTGGAAGCTCTATCCGATTGGCCGCCGTGCGCAGGTATTGAATAAAATTGCAGGAATCATGCGCTCTCGTTTCAATGAGCTGGTGGAATTGGAWATGCTTGATACTGGTAAATCGCTTCATGCAGCACAAGGGCAAGTGTCTCAAGCCATCGAAGATTTTGAGTTTTACGCAGGCGCAATCGTTGGGCATCGCGGAACAGTAAATAACGTACCGGGTCAATTCCACAACTATACGGAGAAAGAGCCCGTTGGAGTTTGCGCTCAAATCATTCCCTGGAACTATCCGTTAATGATGGCAGCATGGAAAATCGCACCTGCAATAGCTGTAGGATGTTCAGTAATTGTCAAACCGGCATCTCTTACTCCACTTACTGCAATAATCCTTGGAGAAATCTGTCTCGAAGCAGGGGTTCCTGCAGGTGTAGTGAACGTGATTCCAGGTTCGGGAGCGGAAGTCGGAAACTTCTTAGTGGGGCATCCACGAGTAAATAAAGTTGCGTTTACAGGTTCTACACCAATCGGGAAAGACATTATGGGTAAAGCTTCTGAAACGTTAAAACGCGTGACATTAGAGCTTGGCGGTAAATCTCCAAGTCTAGTATTTGAAGATGCAGATATTGATGCTGCGGTTGATGGTTCATTATTTGGCATATTCTATAATTCGGGCCAATCATGTGAGGCACGTTCTCGTTTATACGTCCATGAAGACATTTACGATGAATTCATGAACAAGTTTGTAGAAAAAGCGAAGAAATTACAGATGGGCAATCCGTTTGATAAAGGTACACACGTGGGAGCAATTATTGATCAAGCACAACTTGAAACAATTGATGGCTATGTCCAATCCGCTAAAAAAGAAGGAGCGGAAATCCTTGTCGGAGGAAATATCGCGAAACCAGTAGGCTATGAAAATGGTTTCTGGTATGAGCCGACAATCATCGCAAACGTTAACCA